>JAJDFU010000628.1 GCA_020528935.1 Saprospiraceae bacterium
TGGTCACCCCGCCCGGTGGCCGCGGAACGCTCATGCGCGCGCGGGCCCACGAGCGGCCCGTGCTGTGTGGACCCATGGTACGGGATCAGCACGACAACGCCATCAAGGTGGTGCGATCCGGACTGGGCCTGAAGGTTTCGCCGAAATCCTCGCCGGCAAAGATCCGGAGGGCCGTACAGAGGTTGCTGACGGAAAAAGCTTTTCGCAAGCAATGCGTCCGGATGGGAAAGATGATCCGCCGGGATAAGGAACAGGAAGTCGCCTTGCAGGAACTGGAGCACCTGGCCGGACTGGGCGACCCGGTAAGCAGGGCAAAGACCGTGGTTTGACCCAGCCAGGGGCCGAACGCAGGATGGCGGTCAGTGGGCCGCCGGGCATGCCGACCCGACGATTGCTTTCCATTGGCCGGGAGAAAAAGAAACTCCCGGCAGGGCATTTGCGTTTATCCATTTTTGCAGGACAAATCCTCAAACCGAGAAACGCGTATGCCATTTCAACTGCAATCTCCCTTTTCGCCCACCGGCGACCAGCCCCAGGCCATTGCGCAGCTCGTCCAGGGCGTACGCGATGGCGAGCAGGCTCAGGTGTTGCTGGGCGTCACCGGCTCGGGAAAGACGTTTACCATCGCCAATGTGATCGCCGAGCTGAACCGGCCGACCCTGGTGCTGACCCACAACAAAACCCTCACGGCCCAGCTCTACGGGGAATTCAAGGAGTTTTTCCCGGATAATGCAGTGGAGTACTTCGTCTCCTACTACGACTATTACCAGCCGGAGGCCTACATCTCGGTGACCGACACGTATATAGAGAAAGACCTGAGCATTAATGAAGAGGTGGACAAGCTGCGGTTGCGCGCCACCTCCTCCCTCCTATCCGGCAGGCGAGACGTCATCATCGTGGCTTCGGTGAGCTGTATCTACGGCATGGGCAATCCGGAAGATTACAAGAGCAGCATCATCCGCATCCGCAAGGGGCAGACCGTGAGCCGGAACAATTTTCTCTACGAATTGGTGGAGAGCCTGTACTCGCGCACGGAGACGGATTTTCGGCGGGCCACCTTCCGGGTGCGCGGCGATACGGTGGACATCAACCTGCCCTATGTGGACTACGGTTACCGGGTACAGTTCTTCGGGGATGAGATCGAGGAGATCGAACGGATCGAGGTGGAGAGCGGCAAGCGCATTGAGCGCATGGATGCCGCGGCCATCTTTCCGGCCAACCTGTACGTGGCACCCCGCGAACGCATGCATCAGATCATTCACGAGATCCAGGACGAGTTGTACGAGCAGGAAAAATACTTCGAAAAGGAGGGGCGCCTGCTGGAAGCCCGCCGCATCCGGGAGCGCACCAACTTTGACATCGAAATGATGAAAGAGCTGGGTTACTGCAACGGCGTGGAGAACTATTCCCGCTTTTTCGACGGCCGCCGGCAGGGAACGCGCCCCTTCTGCCTGCTGGACTACTTTCCGGACGACTACCTCTTGGTCATAGATGAAAGCCACGTGACCATTCCCCAGGTGCGGGGCATGTACGGGGGCGACCGGGCCCGCAAGCTCAGCCTGGTCAATCACGGCTTCCGCCTGCCCTCGGCCATGGACAACCGGCCGCTGAACTTCGATGAGTTCGAGCAGCTGACCAACCAGGTCATCTACGTGAGCGCTACCCCGGGCGATTACGAACTGGAGCAGACCGGCGGGGTGCTCGTGGAGCAACTCATCCGGCCCACCGGCTTGCTGGATCCGCCCATCGAGGTGCGACCCAGTCTGAACCAGATCGACGACCTGCTCGAAGAGATCCGGCGGCGCGTGGAGCGCGACGAGCGGGTGCTGGTCACGACCCTCACCAAGCGCATGGCTGAGGAACTCACCAAATACCTGGCCAAGCTCAATATCAAAGTGCGTTACATCCATTCGGAAGTGGACACCCTGGAGCGGGTGGAGATCCTGCGCGACCTTCGCCTGGGCGATTTCGATGTGCTGGTGGGCGTGAATCTGCTGCGCGAGGGCCTGGACCTGCCGGAAGTGAGCCTGGTGGCTGTACTGGATGCCGACAAGGAAGGCTTTCTGCGCAACAACCGCTCCCTGACCCAAACGGCCGGCCGGGCTGCCCGCAACGCCAACGGCCTGGTCATCTTCTACGCCGACAGCGTCACCGACAGCATGCAGGGCACCATCGATGAGACCAACCGCCGCCGCGCCGTGCAAATGGCTTACAACGAGGAGCACGGCATCACGCCTCAGACCGTGCGCAAGACCCGGGAGGAAATTATGGAGAAAAAGACCATACTCGACATCCGGGGCAAAAAGACCCGCGCCTACGTAGAGCCCGAAGAGCCCAGCCTGGCTGCCGATCCGTTGGTAGGCTACCTCAGCCGCGATCAGCTGGAAAAAATGTTGTCCGAAACAGAAGCCAAAATGAAGAAGGCCGCCAAGGAGCTGGATTTCATTTCGGCTGCCCAGTACCGGGACGAACTCTTTGCCCTGAAAAAACAGCTGAAAGAAGCCGTGTAGTGCTTCGTTCGCTCGACTACCGGATCATTGATCCGGATGAGGGATACCTGAAACCGTATTTGCTCGAAGGTGAGGCCTGTACACTGCCGGTCAAATGGAAGGAAAGATCGGTTGCCAGCAGAGCTGCCAAAGGACTGACCCCGGCGGTGCGCGCTGTTTTACGGGCAGCAAAGCCAGGGGCCATCGGATCCTGTTGGGCGGACAGCCCGGCGGTTTTCCCAGGTCCCATCGGTTCGGGCTTGGTTTTCGTCTATTGCATTTGATTTTCCCCAGGGTTTCCTCCATTTTCCGGCAAAAGAATTACCCATGCAAGCACATGAAATAGACTACAAAATCCACGGAG
>JAJDFU010000048.1 GCA_020528935.1 Saprospiraceae bacterium
CGTCACCCGCCAGATCAAAACCCACAGACCGAAATGGGCGAATTCTTCATGCAGAATTACAGCGGTCCCGGCATTCGGTGAAGGCAGGCATGCTTGTGTGCGGTCTATTCGAAACACACTTTGAGAAATCCCGCATTCAAGCCCATGAACGGGCATGAAAAATTGTCTTGACGCAACTGCCACCAAGTAGTAATCAATCCGCCAATAAATAAATATCTTTCTGTTACTGAATTTAATTCATTGTACGGCATTAGGCACCCGGCCCGAATCTTATGTTGGACCGTTGGTTTCCGCGTCGGTACCCAGGCGGTCCGGGAAACAACCTTCCACCGCTCAAAGGAGGTGCGCGATGAAGCTCCGAAACCCGTCTCTGATTGCTTTGCTCGTTTTTCTGCTGGCTGTGTTTTCCGGCAGTGCGGCCGTAGCGGCCGAGCCGATCGTGATCGGATGTCCCCTGGCCACGGCCTTTCTCTACGGCTGGGATGCGGAGCGCGGCGTCAAACTGGCGGTGGAAGAGATCAACGCCGGCGGCGGGGTCACTGTCGGCGGCCAGAAACGACCGTTCGAAGTGGAGGTGATCGACACCCGCGACCTGGAGCCCGGCGTGCCGGTCAGTGAAGCCCTGCTGGCCGTGGAAAAGCTGATCCTGGACAAAAAGGCCGACTTTCTGATCGGCGGTCCGGTGCGCTCCGAAGCCGCCCTGGCGGCCATGCCGCTGCTGTCCCGCTACAAGAAGGTGTCGATTCTGACCACCGGCGTGCTCACACCCAAGTATCATGCCATGGTGGCGGAGAATTACGACAAGTTCAAATACTGCTTCCGCATCCACGGCGAGGCCAAGAACCTGGTGGGGGAGATCTTCGCCAATTTCAACAAGCTCAAGAAGCAATACGGATTCAACAACCTTTTCATCATCGCCCAGGACGTGTCCCATGCGAGAGGTGCGGCCGAAATCATCAAAAAGATCGCCACCGACAAGGGCTGGAACGTCACCGGCCTGGAAATTTATCCCACCGGCGCCACCGACTTTTCCATGGGCCTGTTGAAGGCCAAAAACTCGGACACCGAGATCATCAACATCTGGATGGACATGCCCGAAAGCGCCATCCTGCTGAAGCAGTGGTATGAAATGAAGATCCCGGCGTTGCCGTTCGGCTCCACCCTGGCCGCCGCCGAACAGCCCGGCTTCTGGCAGGCCACCGACGGCAAGGGTGAATACACGCTCTGCAACGTCGTCAACGCCGGCAACGCCCCTTCGGAAGCCACCCCCTGGACCATGAAATTTTACAACGCCTACGCCGAGCGCTGGGGGGTCGAACCCGAAGGGCTGGGCACCTCCAGCAGCTACATGGCGGTCTACGTGCTCAAGGATGCCATCGAGCGCGCCGGCTCGCTCGATCCCGACAAGGTGGTGGCGGCGCTGGAAAACACCGACATGATGGGCGTCTATGGACGGATTCGCTTCGATCCCAAAAGCCACCAGGTGATTCCGTCCACCGACCCCAAGGAAGGCGCGGTCGGCACCATCCTGCAGTGGCAGGACGGCAAGCGGGTGGTGGTCTATCCCGAAAGCATCGCCACCGGTGAAATCGAGCTGCCGCCCTGGATGAAGAAGTAGCGGCCATGGAGATCGTGGTCTACGGTATTATCAACAGTGTCTCCCTGGCGCTCTACGCACTGGGCTTCGCCCTGGTGTACGGCATCAGCCGGCTGCCCAATTTCGCCCACGGCGCCCTTTACGTGCTGAGCGGGTTTATCGCCTGGAGCGCACTGAACACCCTGGGGCTGCCTTACGGCTTGAGCATCCTGGCGGCACTGATCGCCACGGCCCTGATCGGCGCGGTGATCTACCAGTTCGTGCTGATCCGCGTGCGGGGCATGGAGATATCGGAAATTATCGCTTCCTACGCCATCGCGCTGGCCATCCTGGAGGGCCTGCGGTGGATCGGCTTCAAGGGTATGACCTACACCCTGCCGTCGTTTGTCGAGGGCAGCACCTCCGTGGCCGGCATCGCCGTGGACTACCAGCGCCTGCTGGTGGTGGCCATCGGTGCGGCCCTGGTGGCCGCCCTGTGGCTGTTCACCCGCTTTACCCGCATCGGTCTGGCGCTGCGCGGCATGGCCCAGGACGAACGGGCGGCCCTGATGCTGGGCATCGACTCGGATGTGATGGCGGTGGTGGCCATGGCCCTGGGGTCGGCTCTGGCGGCCTTCGCCGCCCTGTTGCTGCTGCCGCTGGGAAACATCGTGGTCGAATCCGGTTACAACGTGCTGATCCTGGCAATTTCGGTCTGCATCGTCGGCGGCCTCGGCAGCTGGTTCGGTGCCGTGCTGGCGGCGTTTCTGATCGGATTTGCCCAGATTCTGACCGTCGTCTACCTGGGATCGCACTTTCAGATGGTGGTGGCCCTGCTGGCGATTATTCTGACCTTGATCCTGAAACCCTCCGGCCTCTTCGGCCAGCAGAAGGAATTGGAGGAGCGCGTTTGAATCCGACCCTCTCCCAGCGACGCCGCGAGCGGATCGACCGGGGCATCAAGGTGCGCACCGACGGAATGTATGCCCTGATGTCCTGGCGCGAACTGGGCTACCTGGCCCTGCCGCGCCTGGTGCTGATCTTCGGGCTCCTGCTGCTGCCTCTGGCCGTGCCCGGCCTGTACTGGCCGCACGTGGTCTCCATCGCTTGTATCTATGCCCTGCTGGCCTTGGGGTTTGATTTTATGCCCCACTACGTGGGGCTGGTCTCCCTGGGCGTCGCGTTCTTCGTGGGCGTCGGCGGCTACCTCCCCGCCCTGCTCAACCCCGGCACGCGGCTCCCGCCCCAGTTGCCCCTCCCTTTGGCCCCCCGCC
>JAJDFU010000047.1 GCA_020528935.1 Saprospiraceae bacterium
GTGGATACCCTGGTTTTCGCCGAGCTCCCGGCGGGAGACTACCTTCTTTCCGCCCGGGATGCCAACGCCTGCCTGGACGAAGCCGTGTTTACCGTGGCCGAGCCGGAGGAGCTGGAAGTGTCTGTCGAACTGGACGCCCTGGATCCCTGTGCACAGATCGATTCCATCGTGCTTTTTGCAGATGTGGAGGGCGGCCAGCCCAAATACACCTATGAGTGGTCCAACGGTGCCTCTACCTCCCTGCTCATCGATCCGCCCCCCGGCGACTATGCTGTGACCGTGACCGACGCCAACGGGTGCCAGGCCAGTGCTTCGGAGGTCAAGATCCAGTCGTTCTTCGAGGCGTTCGAGCTGGATTCCTTTTTCGTGCAAAACGTCAGCTGCTTCGGCAGCAGCGACGGCCAGGCCAGCGCGCAGGTGTCCGGCGGGTCGCAACAGTACATTTTTCACTTCAGCAACAACCCCATCATCGAAACCAGCGAATCCCAGGTGACCCTGTCGGATCTGCCGGTGGACGATCGCTTCGGCGTGACCGTCACGGATGAAGTGACGGGCTGCGTAGTGGCTTCTGCCGATCTCGATATTGCTTCGCCCGCTCCCCTGGTATCCATTCGCGACAGCATCCGGAATCCGGCCTGCCAGGGCGGAGTGACCGGAGCTGTATATACGACTACTACCGGTGGTACCCTTCCCTACGAGTGGATCTGGACCAATAGCCAGGGCGATACGGTAGGCCAGGTACCCGATCTGGAGGACCTGCCGGAAGGCATTTATCAGTTGCAGGTCACCGATGCCAGGGGATGTGTCTTTGCCCTTCCGCCGGTTCGGATAGAAGCGCCGGATCAAAGCCTCATGTTGGTGGATTCCCTGACCACCATCACCCATGTGGATTGCAAGGGCGATTCTACCGGCGCCATTTCCATTGCCCTGACCGGGGGGACGCCTCCCTACCGTTATGATTGGGGTGGGCTGTCGCTCGACGGCCCCCAGATCCAGGGGCTGCCGGCAGGACTGTATTCCGTGGTCATCGAGGACTTCAGCGGCTGTACGCTCATCTTCCAGGATTTCGAGATCCAGGAACCGGCTGAACAGCTGGAGGTGGCTTTGGATAAGATGGACGTCAGTTGCTCAGGGGCTATGGACGGCAGCCTGACGGCCAGCGTCCAGGGGGGCGTTTTTCCCTATGAGTTGGTATGGATCAGAGATATGGTACCCATCCATTTTGGCGACCCCTTCCTGGACGGCCTGGTGCCGGGCAATTACGCCCTGGCCGTGGAGGACAGCGCGGGTTGCTTTATCTCCGCCGGAGCCACCGTGCAGGAACCGCAGCCGCTGGAGGTGGACATCCAGGAATTACAATCGGGCGATTCCGTCCTGCTCCAGGCCAACGTGACGGGAGGAACGCCGCCCTACGGCTTTCTCTGGACTGGGGGCGACACCACTCAGATCATCTTTCCCCCTTCCCAGGGCTTGTACCGGGTAACGGTTACGGATGGCAACAATTGCCAGGCGATCGAAGATGAATTCCTGACCTCTACTTCGGAGATAGCCGGCCTGGAGCTGTTCGAGCTGTTTCCCAACCCGGTGAACGATGAACTGGTTGTTCGCCTGTACGCTCCCGACTGGCCGGTGCTGCGTGTCCAACTTTTCGACGCTACGGGGCGCATGCTGCTGAACCGGGAGTCGGTACGGGCGGCCCATCCGGCGACCCTCCGACTACCGGTCCGCCATTTGCCGGCCGGTGTCTATCTGTTGCGGCTGTGCGATCCCGAGGGGCGATGGCTGGGCCACGGGCGGGTCCTGAAAACTACTCGATGAACATGAAGGTCGTGCGCCGGTTCATCTGGTGCTCTTCCTCGGTGCAGCGCGCACAAACGCAGTCCACTGCCGGCGAAGACTCGCCATAGCCGCGAGCGGTCAGCCGCGTAGGGTCAATGCCCTGGGCGATCAGGTAGTCCACGGCGCTCTGGGCGCGGCGCTGCGACAGTTCCTGATTGTAGCGGTTACTGCCCCGGCAGTCGGTATGCGAACCCAGCTGGATCTTGCGCTCGGGGTTCAGCTTGAGCAGGCTGGCTAGTTCCTGCAGGGTGGGTTCGGCATCCGGCCGGATCTCCCAGCGGTCGAAATCGTAGTAAATGTTCTCCAGGGTGATCTCGCGCTCGCGATACACCTTGTCCAGGACGATCTCCACCAGAAACTCCTGCTCCGGCTGATTGGGATCTTTGCCAATCCCCCGGGTCGTGAAGGTTTCCACATTGGTGAGGTAGTCTTCCTTGGAGGCCTGGAAGCGGTAATCCGTATTTTCATCCAGCTCCAGGGTAAAGAGGCCGTCTTCGCCTACGGTCACGGTTTTGCGGCCGTCGCCCATCTGGATAGCTACTTCGGCGCCCGGCAGGGGTTTGCGGCCCAGTATCCGCGTATTGGGATTGCCGGGTTCTTCGTAGATCTTTTCCAGTACGAAGCCCCTAAGCGTCATCCGGTATACGATCTCTTCGGGTTCTTCCTCTTCCGGTTCCGGGATGGGGGGGACGATCTTTCGGAAGCGATAGATATCGTCCTGCCCGGTACCGGAGGCGCGGGAAGAGGTGAAAAAGCCGGATTGCAAAACGCCCTCGGGCAGATCCTGGCGCCGGTCCACGAAAAAGCCGAAGTCGTCGCTGCCGGAATTGACGGGGGCCAGCCGGTAGTAGGCCGGTGCCCAGCTGCCGATGTTGAGCGTGTAGCTCCGGAAAATATCCAGCCCGCCCATGCAGGTATGGCCGTCGGAGACGAGATAGCGGGGGACGCCGCACGAACAAGGGCATTTACCATTCACACCGGCAATGCGGGAGCTGCGCGGCGGG
>JAJDFU010000510.1 GCA_020528935.1 Saprospiraceae bacterium
CTCCCGGGGGTTTACACGCGTGTGTATTTCCCGTACTTTTGCACCGAACGGCTCCACAAACGCAGAAACACGTGATCCACTATTCGCGCTTCACCCTGGCCAACGGCCTGCGCGTGCTGATACACGAGGATGCAAGCACCCCCATGGCTGCAGTCAACATCCTCTACAATGTAGGCGCGCGCGACGAATCTCCCGAACGCACCGGCTTCGCCCACCTCTTTGAACACCTCATGTTTGGCGGCTCCGCCAACGCCCCAGATTTCGACGAGCCCCTGCAGCTGGCCGGGGGCGAGAACAACGCCTTTACCAACAACGACATCACCAATTTCTACGACATCCTCCCGACCGAGAATCTGGAGACGGCGCTTTGGCTGGAATCCGACCGGATGGCCGCGCTGCGGTTCGACGAGCAGGTGCTGGACGTGCAGCGCAAGGTGGTCGTCGAGGAATTCAAGGAAACCTGCCTGAACGAGCCCTATGGCGACGTGTGGCATCACCTGGCGGACATGGCCTACAAGGTGCATCCCTATCGCTGGCCCACTATCGGCAAGGTGCCCCGCCATGTCGAAGAGGCCACCATAGAAGAGGTCAAAGACTTTTACCACAAGTTTTACCGCCCCAACAACGCCATTCTGACGGTCTGCGGTAAGGTGCAGGCCGAAGAGGTGCTCACACGCGTCGAAAAGTGGTTTGGCGACATCCCGGCCGGACCGGTACCGCCGCGCCGGTTGCCTGTAGAACCGCCCCAGCGCCGGCTGGAGCAACGCATCAACGAGGGCCCTGTGCCCGCAGATGCCCTCTACCTGGCCTTCCACACGCCGGCTCGCACCGAGCCCGATTTTTATGCGGTGGACCTGCTGTCCGACCTGCTGTGCAACGGCGCATCCTCGCGCCTGTATCGCCGTCTGCTCAAGGAGCAGCAACTGTTCAGCTACATCGATGCCTATGTCACGGGCAGCATAGATCCCGGCCTGCTCATCGTCGAAGGCCGGCCCAGCAGCGGCGTCAGCCTGGAGGCAGCCGAAGCGGCCATCTGGCGCGAACTGGATCAACTCAAAGCCGAGCTGGTTCCCGAACGCGAACTCCAAAAGGTGAAGAACAAGACCGAGAGCAGCCTGCTCTTCAGCGAACTCAACGTGCTGAACAAAGCAATCAATCTGGCCTATTTTGAGCTGCTGGGCGATCCCGGGCTCATCAACCGCGAAGCGGCCCTCTACCGGGCCGTGAGCCGGGAAGACATTCAGCGCGTTGCCCGGCAGGTCCTCAGCCCGGAGAACTGCTCCGAACTCTATTACAAAAAGACCGAAGCCTGAGGCGGCCTACTTTTCAGGATTCTGCTTGAAACACAGATCGCGAACCATTTTCAGTTGCTGGCGGTCGCCCAGAACGATAAAGCTGGAATCCGGAAGCAGCGCGACTTCCGGCTCGGGATTGACGATGTATTTTCCCTCGGGACTTTTGTAGCCGATAATATTGGCGCCGGTGAGCTTGCGAATGCGCAGCTCGTAGATGGGCTTGTCGCGAATGTTTTCGGGCATATCCTCGTAGTGGAGTTCCTCAAAGCCGATGTCGGACCGGGCCTCGTTGGTGATGTACGAGAAAAACTCTACCGCACCCGGCTTGGACACCAGGGTGGCCATGTAAAACCCGCCGATCTGCTCCGGGCGGATCACGTGGCTGGCCCCGGCCAGGCGCAGCTTGCGCTCGGATTTGGAATTGAGCGAGCGGCTGATGATCTCCAGCTTGGGATTGAGCTGCCGGGCCGTAAATACGGTGAAGAGGTTTTCCGAATCGTCCGGCAGTGTAGTGAGCAAGGCCCGGGCCCGCTTGATGCCTGCCTCCAACAGCACTTCGTCATTGGTGGCGTCTTTCTGTATGTACAGGATCTTGCTTTCATCCTGGCGAATGAGCTCAACCTCCTGCTCGTCCTGCTCGATCACTACGAAGGGCACGTCGTGCAGCATGAAATGGGAAACGATCTCCCGGCCGTATTTTCCGTAGCCGCAGATGATGATGTGCCCGGAAAGTTTTTCGATCTGCGAGCGGATGAGGTTGTTGTGCATCTGTTTGAAGATTTCCCCCTGAATGATGTAGTATCCGAATACAGCCAGCAAATAAGCAAAGATGCCGATATTGAGCAGGATGTAAAACGAGTTGAACAGGCGCCCTTCGGGACTGAGCGGGCGCAGTTCGGTATAGCCCACCGTACTGACGGTAATGACCGCCATGTAAAAGGCCTCCCCCAGGGTGTAGCCTTCGATATAAATGAAACAGGCAGTTCCGCCCACCAAGGTGAAAAGGAGTAAAAGGACCGCTACCCGAATATTCAAAAACGTAGAGGGTATGGTATAGATGTTGAGTCGGGTTCTCCAGTTCATCATGTGGAGGAACGCCTTTTGGCGGTGACTGAATTTTCTGCTATTTTACTAAAAGAATCCTAAAAGCGCAGACGGCGCCATGCGATGCGAGGAATAGAAGCAGTTGGATATGTGATCACTTGTTGGGTACTGTTTTTGGCCATGCCCGACCACCTGGCCGGCCAGTTGCCAACGGCTGAAGAACTGGCCCGCGATCACCTCAGGGGGCGGCCGCACAGCGGCCTGGTGATCGGGCTCATTCGCGGCGAGGAGGTGCGCATACAGGGTTACGGTCAGAAAAGCCGGCGCGACAAGGAGCCGCCGACAGAGAACGACCTGTTCGAACTGGGAAGCCTCACGCATACGTTTACTGCCCTGGCCCTGCTAAACAGCCGGGATGCGGGCCGCTTCCTGCTGGAAGATCCCATTCTGGACCACTTGGGTGATCAGTCGGAGGTGCCGCTCTTTCAACCCTATACCTGCGTGGAGATCCAGGACCCGCGCCGCCCCAATGCCAAACGCATCGTGGCCTGTTCGCCCAAACCCGGTACCGATCCCATTTGCATCACCTTTTGCGACCTGGCTTCGCACAGCAGCGGGCTGCCTCTGGCTCCGGACGACAGTTATGATTGGATTCCCTTTTTGAACCGCGAAAAGTGGGCGCCTGAGATCGTATCGCGCTCCCGGTCGGAATTCTTCCAGAGCCTGAAGTCCGAAGAGCTGAAGTTCGCTCCGGGTACCGCCTTTCGCTATTCACATACAGGTATGGCCTTCCTGGGGCACCTCCTCATGGATATTCACGGCCTTTCTTACGACAGCCTGCTCGTGAAATTCGTAACCGGCCCCCTGCAAATGCCCGACACGAGAACGAACGCTCCGGAAGGCCGCCTTCTGCCGGGCCACAACCACCGCAACCGGGAAGTGCCCCCCTTATCCCTGGATGCCCTGACCCCTGCCGGGGGGCTCAAGTCCAGTGCCCGGGATCTGACGCGCTTCCTTCAGATGCATTTCGGTTCTTCGCCGCTTGCTGAAGCAATAGAAACTGCCCTGCAGGACCGCATCGAGGTGCACTTCCCCAATGCCCCCGACGATACGCTGATCGGATACGGCTGGTTTTCCAGCCCGCTGATGGAAGGTAGCGGCAGGCGCATGTACTGGCAATACGGAGGCACGGGCGGACAGCGGGCCTTCATAGCCCTGGAGCGAAACACCAAGACCGGTGTGGTCCTGCTGGCCAACAACACCGGACCGCTCTGGGAAATGGGCAAGGCGCTGCTGCAGTCCCTGCAGCCCTAAGTGCTCTTTCAAATAAATGGCTAAGTACAAACCGAAGGTTTTACAGTGTGGGTTTGAGTCGGAGTGTGGGAGTGCTTGATTGCACACGAGAACACCCCTTCCATACTTTTGAGCTTGTACTCAGGCAGAGCATCCACTAACGTGAGGTTGGAGGTCGAGTTGTTCGTTAAATGGCTGAATGTGAGAACCTCACGTTGTACCTGGTAGATGGTAGTAGGTAGTAGAGCATGCTGACGTCCATATACCCCCTACCCACTACCATGTACCGGGAGGTTGGGCCCTGACAAACATCGCTTTACGATAATGTCCTTGCCCAACCTCACGATCCGCTAAAAAAAGAAGGGGCAAACACTCAGCGCCAGGTCAGCGCATGCCAGGGGGAATCCAGATCCTCGAGCAGTTCCTCCGCCCGGCCGGCCTGTGGGTGACCGGGCTTGTGTGCGATCTCGTCCAGTGCTTTCCGGGCCTGGTCTTCGCGCCCGGCACCCAGCAGACAGATTGCCAGGTTCCAGTCCAGCTCGTGGAGTTCTACCCATCCGGATGCGTCCGCCGAATTGGCCAGAAGCACTTCAAATCGAAGCAAGGCTTTCTCGTACTCCTTTTCGTGCAGGTAGCTGTGGGCCAGCAAATACTGCGCTTTGAGGTAATTGGGGTCGTTGGCCTCCAGGGCGCTGAGAAGATCGATGGCCTCGGGGCCGGTCTGGCCGGAGAGGATGAGCCCCTGGGCCGCTTCAAAGGGGTCGGCTGCGCTGCGATCGGCCTGCAGGGTGGTGAGTGGAGCCATGCGATAAGCCTCGGCCAGGGCGGGTCCGGAATAGTTGAGCTGTGCGACCCCAAGCACACCAATCGCACCGAAGAGAAGCACCGAAGCGGCAATGGCCAGGGGGCTGAAGCGAAAGCGTTGCAGCCGGCGGGGTTCCTGCGATCGGATATGGTCCAGCCGCTCGCGGATCTCGTCTTCAATGAGGAGCTTCCCGGCCTGATTGGCCAGCCGGTGCAGAGCGACCCGTTCCTGAAGCTGAGGGTCCCGTTGCAGGTATTCTTCAAAGGCTCGCTTTTCTTCCGGCCCCAGGGCTCCTTCCAGGTACTGCTCAATATGTTCAAAATCTATGTCCATCGGTAGTTCTTTAACAGCTGTCGTATGGCCGGTTCGTCTTCCAGGAGCTTCAGGAGTTGCCGCTTGCACCTCGATTTGTAGGTAATGGCTGTGCGCTCGCCGCTCAGTTCCAGTTGTTCGGCGATCTCGCGCATGGCATAGGATTGCGCCCACAGCCTGAAGATGGCCTGGCATTGGGGCGACAAGCGCCGGAGCACCTGCCGCAGTACCCCCTTGAGCTCTTCAGACATGAGCTCGTCCATGGGAGATCCCACTTGTTGACTGCCGTGCACGTCGGCACCTTCTTCGGCCGGGCGCTCTTTGCTCTCCTTGCGGTACATCTCCCGGCACTTGTTCAGGCAGATGCCCCGGAAGTAATGGATCAGCTCTCCGTTGACAGCATGCTTATCGGTTTTTAATCGTTTTGTAAAATCGACCAGGCTTTCGTGAAACACGCCCTCCCAGCCTTCCAGGCGCAAAGCCTGGAATCTGGCCGTCATCTGCCGGGCGGCCTTCCGGTAGGCCGGATGTCTGTAAAGGTGTTCGAGTACGCGGTCTTGCTCAACTCCGCCTGCAGCCAGCCCCTTTAGGATTTCAGGATCAGTCATGGATATCTCCCCTCGGTTGTTCGGTGAAATTATCGGAAAAAAGGTAAACAACGCCTTTGCCGTCGACCTGAGCGATCGGCGGCGAATACCGCCAATTTCTTTAATTTCCCGCTTCCGTTCGAAAAATGCAAAACCCGAAATAGATGAATGGGATGATCCGCAACTTTTGTCTGTTTTCTCTTTTTTTCTTTCCTCTGCTGCTGTCCGGCCAGCCCATCGACCTCGATCTACTCAAGGGCCTGGACATGCGGGCCATCGGGCCGGCCGGCATGAGCGGCCGGGTGACCTCCATAGATGTAGTAGAGGATCAGCCGGAGGTGATCTACGCCGGCACGGCCAGTGGCGGCGTCTGGCGCTCCACCAGCGGCGGCGCAGCCTGGGCGCCCATCTTCGACGATCAGCCGCTACAGTCCGTTGGTGCCGTAGCGATCAACCAGCAGAACCCCGATGAGATCTGGGTCGGCACCGGTGAAGGCAATCCGCGCAACTCGCAGAACAGCGGCGCCGGCATCTTCAAGAGCATTGACGGCGGCCGCAACTGGACGCGCATGGGCCTGGAAAACACCAAGACCATTCATCGGATACTCATCAATCGCCATGACCCGCGCATCGTATACGTAGCTGCGCTGGGCTCCGCCTGGGGCCCCAATCCCGAGCGCGGCGTCTTTCGCACTACCGACGGCGGCCAAAGCTGGGAAAAGGTCCTCCACGTCAATGACAGCACCGGCTGTGCCGATCTGGTGATGGATCCCCGCAACCCCAACAAGCTCATCGCCGCCATGTGGGAGTACGGCCGCAAGCCCTGGACCTTCACCTCCGGCGGGCCGGGCTCGGGTATGTACGTCACCTACGACGGCGGTGACACCTGGACCGAACGCACCCACGAGGACGGCCTGCCCAAAGGGGAGCTCGGCCGCATCGGGCTGGCGATCGCGCCCAGCGAGCCACAAATCGTTTACGCGCTGGTAGAGGCCAAGGAGAACGCCCTGTACAAGTCCACCGACGGCGGCCACGAGTGGAGAAAGATCGCCGACGAGAACATTGGCAACCGCCCCTTCTACTACGCCGACATCTTCGTGGACCCCAAGAATGAGAACCGGGTCTGGAACCTGCATTCCCAGGTGTCCAAAAGCGAGGACGGCGGAAAAACCTTCGAGCTCGTACTGCCCTTCGAGTGGTTTGGCGGCGTACATCCCGATCACCACGCTTTCTACATCCATCCCGATCATCCCGACTTCCTCCTCAACGGCAACGACGGAGGGCTCAACATCTCCCGCGACGGAGGCGAAACCTGGCGCTTCATCCCCAACCTGCCCCTGGCGCAGTTTTACCATATCAACCACGATATGGACGTGCCCTACCACATCGCCGGCGGCATGCAGGACAACGGCTCCTGGGTAGGCCCCAGCAACACCTGGAAGCGGGGCGGCATCCGCAACAGCGACTGGCAGGAGGTGTATTTCGGCGACGGCTTTGACGTGGTATTCGACGCCACTGACAACCGCTACCTCTACGCCATGTCGCAGGGCGGCAACCTGGCCTATATTGACCGCCACACCGGCAAGTCGCAGTTCATCCAGCCGGTACATCCCGAGGGCGTGGAACTGCGCTTCAACTGGAACGCCGGCATCGCCCAGGATCCGCACAACCCCAACGGCATCTACTTCGGCAGCCAGTTTCTGCACTACACCACCGATCGCGGCCAGAGCTGGCAGATCCTCAGCCCCGACCTCACCACCAACGACACCAGCAAACAGAAGCAGCACCTCAGCGGCGGACTCACCATTGACGATACCCGGGCCGAGAACTTTACCACCATCATCGCCATCGCCCCCAGCCCCCACGATGCCGATGTGGTCTGGGTCGGCACTGACGACGGCAACCTCCAGCTCACCCGCGATCGCGGCCAAAGCTGGACCAACCTGGCCGGCAAGCTTCCGGGGGCCCGCCCCGGCAGTTGGATTCCCCAGATCACCGTATCGCCCCACCGGCCCGGCGAGGCCTTCGTGGTGGTTAACGACTACCGGCGCAACGACTGGCGCCCCATGGTGTACCACACCACCAACTACGGCGCCACCTTCCGGCGCATCGTGGAGGAGGAGCAGGTGGACGGCCATGCCCTCAGCATGGTGCAGGACCCCGAGGAGCCCCGCCTGCTCTGGCTGGGTACCGATCACGGCCTCTACGTAAGCTTCAACAAAGGCGCCGAATGGCAGAAGTGGACCCACGACTTCCCCTCCGTGTCCACGCGCGACCTGAAGATCCACCCCCGCGAGGGCGACCTCATCGTGGGCACCTTTGGCCGCTCGGCCTACATCCTCGACGACCTGGAGCCCTTGCGCGAGATCGCCCGCACCAGCGGGCAGGTGCTGGAGCGCAACTTCCGCCTCTTTCCCGCGCCAGATGCCTATCTGGCCCATCTGCGCTCCGTAGATGGCGCCCGCTTCATTGCCGACGGCGAATTCGACGGCGAAAAGCGCCCCTATGGTGCTCTGTTGAGCCTGTGGGTGCATCCGGAGGTGAAAAAGAAAAAGCCCGCTGAGAAAGCGGAAAAAGAAACGGAGGACGAACCCGCTGATGTAAAGGAGCCCGAAAGCAAAAAAGACAAGCTCCAACTCACCGTGCTCAGCATGGCCGGCGATACGGTGCGGCAATGCTCCACAGAGGTCGACACCGGCATGCAGCGCATCAGTTGGGATCTGCGCCAGAACGGCGTGCGCTACCCCAGCCGGCGGGAGGCCAAGCCCGATGCCGAT
>JAJDFU010000250.1 GCA_020528935.1 Saprospiraceae bacterium
TCCCCTTTCCCTGCTGATTCATATGAGCTTAAAGTCCTTACCGGAGAGTCGAGTACACCTACCAATGCATCGGGAGGAATTGGTTATGGGTACGAAAGTTTCCTGGAGGTTGATACACCAATGATTTGTTATAATATGGTTTGGGCAAGTTTAGATGGATATCGATTAGGCAATATTAATATTAACGTATATGGAATGATGGGTGTTGATGCTATAATGGGTGGCAATTCGAATAATTCTTATTTGATAGACTACGATAATATGACGACTAATACATCAAAATCCATGCAAGGAGATGTAGAGATCTTTCGTTGCATAGCATGCCCGCCTTCTCCGCCGCCCTGTGATTCGCTCATGGTGATGGTGTCCGATTCGGTGGTTGTGGATAGCAGCTGTTGTTATACCGTCGATATTAAGAACCAAACCAACGGAACGATAACCAAGCTTTGCATGGAGCTGGAAACCCCGGACTGGATCCTGAATACCGGACAACTTGGCAGCGGATTTACCTGGGATGTCGTTTCCTCTACTACCCTGTGCATAGAGAATCCGGACGGCATTCCGGTGGGGGATCTGCAGAATGTACTGCAGTTTTGCCTTACTGAAGGGGATGCCCAAGCCGTGAGCCCTCAGCGCGTTGTATTTAGTTGGTATGAGGAGGAATGTCCCCTTTCCTGTCAGGATACCCTCCTTACCGTATGCAATCCTCCTTTGGCGCAAGATACTTGTGTAGTAATAGAGGACCTTTCGGCTAATTGCATACCCGATAGTGCCTACGCCCATTGTGTGAATTTCACGGTGACGAATACCAGCAGCTTTGCGGCATATGGGTTGGTGCTGGAGGACCTTCCTTCCGGCTTTTCCTTCGGCGATTGCGGATGCGGAGGCAGCTCCTACGGCATCAACGGAAAGGAATGGGCTTTTGACTGGTTTGCCGATCCGTTGGATGTAGGCGAGAGTCGGACCATCTGCGTATCCGTTATCAGTGCCTTACCCATTCTGAACCCGGTGGACGTTTGCTTCAACGCAGCTCTGGAAGGACTAACCTCCTGTTGCAGTTCCCCTTTGGATTATTGCGTCACCCTGGAGCCGTGTTGCGACCCCTGCAGCGAGATGACTGTCTCTGCCGAGATACGGACCGGGCCGGGTGAAAACTGCTGTTATGCATTGGATTTCCAGTATGATTGCGATTACGCCATCTTCAACAAGATTGAGTTTGACATCCTGACGGATGGTGTTTCCTTCGGTTCCTATTCCCTGGGCGATGATGGCAATTGGCAGGTTTGCGGCATGCCCGCTCTGGATAATGTGTGTATAGAGCCGCTCCTGCCGGGGATTGGCAAAGGAACCTATGACGATCTGTTCCGCTTTTGCCTGACGGATATTGACAATTCCTCTGAGATACCCCAGGAGCTCCAGGTTACGTTTTGGGCTACGGGCAGTGACGGCCAGGATAGTATCGCCTGCGATACCATTCTCTTCTTCGATTGCCAGCCTCCTGTTGAGCAGCCCTGTGCCTTTATTACCGACGAGGTGATTGAGTGCGTTCCCGACAGCATGAAATACCGGATCACGGTAAACGTCGAAAATGTATCTGTTCCTTCTTTCGACGCCTATTTCCTCGGGGTCTTGCCATTCGGCGAATTCGACCCCAATCCCATTCCCCTGGTTCCTCCCTTGCCGAGTAATGGAACTACCCGGACGGTGTCGTTTTGTTATGAACCGGCTGTTTTTCCGGATCCGGACGGTGAGCTTGTCCTTGTTTACCAACTTAAAGATGTGTTGGGGGATAGCTGCTGCAATGGTAATCAAGTACTTTTCGATACGCTTGCCCTTCCTTTCTGTGATACCTGTGCTTTTGATATGGTGCCTCCTAGTATCACGTGTCCGCCTGATGTACAGCTTTCCAACATAGATCCTTGTGAAGAGTTCGTAATCCTGGACCTGGAGGCTCCGGTGGCGTTTGACAATTGTTCGGATTCTTTGATCGTCGTATGCGATGCGATGACGGGAGATACGGTATTTTGTTCCGGGGATGGAACTCCTATAATCCAGACGGTCACCTGTACGGCCACCGACCAAGCGGGCAACAGTAGTTCCTGCTCGTATGCTCTCACGATTATATGCAATACCGACACCATTCCACCCGTCTTGACCTGTCCGCCAGATACTCAAGTCGTTAATATTGATCAGTGTATTGGCGGCGCTTTCGTGGATTTGGTGCTTCCCGATGCGGTGGATAACTGCACCGATTCCCTGGAGGTGGAGTGCGATCTGCAGCCAGGCGAATTCATACCCTGTGGTAGCAATGGGGCGCCCTTTGTCCGAACTGTTACCTGCATGGCTACCGATGAAGCCGGAAATACCGGTACCTGTAGCTATGACATATTGGTCCAGTGCAATTGTGTGAATATCACGGGGTCATCCATAGCGTGCACTCCAGACGGAAATGGCTTTGAATACGACTTTGTGGTAAATGCAGAGAACCTCACCGGAGGGGATTGTGAAGGCTCAGTGACTGTAACCAGCCTCACCAGTTCCGCAATGGTCATTCCGGGCTACAGCGTAGTTTGGAACGGTACGAATGTGGAGGTTCAGGGGCAACTGAGTGCGACTATCCCCATTCCCCTCACCATAGATCTTCAGTTGGGCTTTAGCTGTACATGCGCGGATAGTTCCATCGTGAATTGCGAAAATGTAGTCACCCTCACGACGCCTTGCTGTCAGACTATCGGTCTGGAGGATCAGGTGTTCTGCAGCGAAGAACCTGTTGTCAACATTCCGATCCTGGGTTGCGAACCGGATCTGGTCGATCAGATCTTCTGGTATATTGCCCCGGGGCCTTGCCCTGCCTCTTTCGGGGAGCCGTTTCAGGTTACGGATGCGGATGATTGTCTTGACCTCGTATTTCCGGTTTCCATCTTCGGTCCGGGGCCCTATTGCATCAAGGCAGAGGTGATCCAGAACAGTGCAGGTGGGCCTTGTAGTGTACTCAGTACGAATGAGGCCTCTGTTTTTATTTGTACTCCACGGAGCTGTTCGGTAAGTCCGGCTTCCCAAGAGTTTTGTTACCAGGGAGCGCCTGTTCTGCCGGATGAGCTGGTTCTTTCAGTTTCGAATGCCGACAGCATATGTACCTTTTCCATTCAATGGCAAGAACTACAGAACGGCGGATGGGTGGATGTTCCCGGGGAAACAGGGCGCAGATTTCAACCCCCTCCGATCGATTTTGATGGAGCCCCGGAAGATTGTTTCTCCGATCACTCATACCGGGCAAGGATTACGGACGTCTGCGGCGAACGGTATTGTACGGCAACGATCAGGCTGTACAATGACGATGCTCCGAATGGCACACTGGAATTGGACCCGCCGGAGTTCACTCCTTTATGCCCGGGGCAAGATGCGACACTGAGGTACAACCCGGAGTGTGCAGGAGATCCCTCGCAATGGGCATGGTATGCCCGCACAGCTTCAACTGGTTATGCCCAAATACCGGGAAGCGGAAACCGTAACCCTTTATTCAATACCAATAAGCTTTTTGAAACTACGTGGTTTAAAATTGAAAAGACCAATGGAGTGTGTCCGGTTGATGAGGTAGAGTTTCAGCTTGATGTGAAGGAGCCGCTTGTCATTGATTACTTCGAGGCATCGTACAGTCCCCAGTGTACACCCATTGGAGTGGAAATGGAGGTAGGGTTCTCTCCATGCTGCGCATGTAACTACACTGTGGAGTGGTATAAAGACGGTGCTTTCTTAAATGCCACCTCTCATGCCAGCACTCCGGCAGTTTTCTCCCACCAGCCCGCTGATTTTGAGGGCAACTACTATGCCATTGTAAAAGACGAATGCTGTCCCAATCAAACAGCGAAGTCTCAGGTTATCTCTTTGCTCGAGCCCTGGGAGCCCCTTGTCTCTTTACCCTGCTATTTTAAAAGTGGGGAAAGTGCTGAACTGGAGGGGCTTTTGGCCAACCTGCCGGTCGGAACCTCTTGCACCTACGAGTGGTTTGGCCCTGGTGGAAGTTTGATCTCTACCGATCCGATTATTTCTGTAAATCAGGGAGGAGAATATACATTTAAAGTTTCCTGCAACGATGGGTGTACCAAGGAGAAAACGGTTACGCTTATCGAGTGTGATCTGGAATGTGAAGTGGTGGTATCCAATACGATAATCACCGTCGGTAAATTCGCGGTACGTATTTTCCCGAATCCAACTAACTCTATATTGACGCTTCAATCGGGGAATATTCCTTCTACTGATTTGGAAGTTCGAGTATTCAACCTTCAAGGGAAGGTACTGAAGAACCGGAAATGGCCAAAAGGCCACACGGAAATTCAGCTTGACGTCACATCCTTTGCATCCGGTGTTTATGTGATCGATGTAGTCGATAAAGACGGGAATGCATACAGAGAGTTGTTTTTAAAATCTTAAAAGAGCAGTAACGCAGCTTTTTGAGTGAGTTGGCTTGGCAGTTTATTTTCTTGGAGCTGAAAAAAACGCGGATAAATCTCCTGAAGCGCTGCAGGGCCCTTGCTCTGCAGCGCTTTTTTTTGGTGGGCAAGGTGTACCCGCATCGGAATTCTACGCATGGGCGACCGAATTCCGGATCAACGAAGACGAATTCCGGATGGAGGAGATCGGAAGGTGAGCAATCCGCTATTTTCATCGGCATAAGGCGTTCGAAAAAAACGGAAGAGCCTGCATGTATATGGTAAACGGAATAACCTTTCAGCACTAAACCCTGACACATATCCAAATGAAGCCCCCGGGCAGTCTCGACTGTCCGGGGTTATTTTTTCCTTTCCCGCCTCCCGGCCGCAGGGAGGGCGCGGTGAGGGGCTGCCCGGCGAGCACCACCTCCCTCGCAGGCGATGACGGGGGGGCGTGTACATCGCCCGCACACGGCTGCTAGCTGCTTTTCGCGCCCAGCTTTTCCTCCGCTGCCTGAATGTTTTCGATGCCCCGCAGCAGGGCGTCGGGATTGAAGGAGATGCTGGTGATGCCTTCCTCCACCAGGAAGCGGGCGATCTCGGGCAGGTCGCTCGGGGCCTGGCCGCAGAGGCCCACGGGGATGTCCGCCTCGCGCGCGGCCCGGATGGATTGTCCGATCAGGCGCTTCACGGCCGGATTGCGCTCGTCGAAGAGGCGGCTGACGAGGGTGGAGTCGCGGTCCAGCCCCAGGCTGAGCTGGGTGAGGTCGTTGGAGCCGATGGAAAAGCCGTCGAAGACCCGTGCGAACTGTTCCGCCAGCAACACATTGCTGGGAATCTCTACCATGACGTAGATCTCCAGGCCGTTCTCTCCGCGCTGGAGGCCGAACTCTTCCATGAGGGCCACTACCCGTTCGCCTTCCTCTACCGTTCGGCAGAAGGGGATCATCAGTTTCACGTTGTCCAGGCCCATCTCGTCGCGCACGCGCTTCATGGCGCGGCATTCCAGCTCGAAGCCGTCGCGGTACAGCTCGTGGTAGTAGCGCGAGGCACCCCGGAAGCCCAGCATGGGGTTTTCTTCCTCCGGCTCGAACGCGGCACCGCCGATCAGGTTGGCGTACTCGTTGGTCTTGAAGTCGCTCATGCGCACGATCACCTCCCGCGGGTAAAAGGCAGCCGCCAGGGTGGCCACGCCCTCGGCCAGGCGCTCCACAAAGAAGTGGGCCTTATCGGCATAGCCGCGGGTGAGGCGGTTGATCTTTTTTTTGGCCCCGGCATCCCGGAGCTGATCGAAGCGCCGCAGCGCCATGGGGTGAATACCGATCGCGTTGTTGATGATGAATTCGATGCGCATCAGCCCGATGCCGTGGCTGGGCAGAAAGCTCAGGCGGAAGGCCCGGTCGGGGTCGGCGGCGATGAGCATGACCCGGGTTTCGGGCAGTTGGATCTCGCGCAGGTCCACCTCCTGCTCGTCCCAGTCGAGGGTGCCGGCGTACACCTGGCCGCGGTTGCCCTCGGTGCACACCACAGTGACCTCGGCCCCGTCGGGTATGGCCTCGGTGGCATCGCCGGTGCCCACCACGGCCAGGGCGCCCAGCTCGCGGGCCACGATGGCCGCATGGCTGGTGCGCCCGCCCTTGTTGGTGACGATGGCGGCGGCCTTCTTCAGAACGGGATCCCAGTCGGGATTGGTGATGTCGGTGACGAGCACCTCGCCGGGCTGTAGCTTGCCGGCTTCGGCCGGCGAGGCCAGCCGGCGGGCCTTCCCGGCCGTGATGCGATTCCCCAGGCCGACGCCTTCGGTGAGTTGTTCGCCTTTTTCCCTGAGTTCGTACAGCTTAAGCCGGTAGGCTTCCCGCTGGCGGGCGTGCACCGTCTCCGGCCGGGCCTGCACCACGAAAAGCTCGCCGCTGAGGCCGTCCTTGGCCCACTCGATGTCCATGGCCTGTCCGTAGTGCTCCTCGATGCGCAGGGCCCAGCGGGCCAGGGTCTCGATCTCCGCCTCGGTGAGGGTGAGCCGCTCGCGCTTTTCCACGGGGGTGTCCCGGTTGACGGTAGTGCCGATCAGCCCTTCCCGCTCTTCGGCATACGCCATGGTTTGGGCCTTGGTACCCACCTTGCGGGAAAGTACGGGCAGTTGCCCCCGCTCCAGGGCCGGCTTGTACACGTAGAATTCGTCGGGGTTGACATTGCCCTTGACGACGTTCTCGCCCAGGCCCCAGCTGCTGGTGATGAGGATGACGTCCTCGAAGCCCGTCTCCGGCTCCAGGGTGAAGATCACCCCGGCGCAGGCTTTGTCCGAGCGCACCATCTGCTGTATCCCTATGGAAAGGGCCACCTGCAGGTGGTCGAACCCCTGATCTTCGCGGTATTTAATGGCCCGGTCGGTAAACAGGGAAACGTAGCACTGCCGGCAGGCCTCCAGCAGTTCCTCTTCGGTACGGATGTTGAGAAAGCTTTCCTGCTGGCCGGCGAAACTGGCCGTGGGCAGGTCTTCGGCCGTGGCACTGCTGCGCACGGCTACCTGTACGGGATGATCGAAGGATGCAGTCAGCTCGTGAAACGCGTCCCTGATTTCTGAGCGGATCGCCTCCGGCAGTTCGGCCCCGGCCAGCAGGGCACGAGCGGATTCGCCCACAGCCCGGAGGTTGTCGTACTGCTCGGTGTCTAGCCGGGCCAGGGCCGCCCGGAGGTTGGGGCGCAGCTCGTGGGCATCCAGCAGAGCCCAATAGGCTTCGGCCGTAACGGCAAAACCGTCGGGCACGCCTATGCCTTCGGCTTTCAGCTTTTGCACCATTTCGCCCAGCGAAGCGTTTTTGCCGCCGACCTGGTCCAGCGATTCCATGTCGATCTGAGAAAAAGGTAGGATGTAGCGTGCCATGGTATTGATTTTGGTGAAGGAACCGCGCGATATGGAAAAGGTCCTGGAATTCGGGGGTGCGCGATGATTTTTATCCGTGCAGGCCACACTATGCCGGGAGGGGTGGCTGAGCATTACTCCAGCAGCTTCTCCACCACCTCGTCGTAGTAGGGCTTCTCTTTCAGGCTGGCGTGGGAGCCGGGAAAGCCGATGATGGTGAGGTAGGCCAGGGCATTATTGGCGTCAAAATCGGTGAGTACGACGGCACAGCGCTCGTCCCCCGACAAGCGGACGTTGTCGATCATGGGAAAATCGAAGTAATTGACCCGGAACTCCAGGGCGATCTGCTTGAAGAGGCTGTCGGGCGGCTGGGGCTTCGCGAACCCTCTTCCCGGAGCAGCTTGGCTGAGATCCGGGTTTGCCGCTTCCAGCAGCACGCGCTCCAGGGAGTCCAGGTAGGCGTCCTTCGCCGGTTGTTCGCCCAGGGAGGCTTCCCATTCGGCTATGCGCTTGGGGTCCCGGGGCGTCTTGATCTCCAGGGCCACGTCCAGCTCTTTGGAGTCCGGCAGTACGTCGTTCACCTTGAACGAACCGTATCGCTGGATCGGATCGGATCCCTTCCTGGGAACGGCCATTTTGAACGGGAATAGTTGAAAGGCGGTGGTGTCCTTGGTGGAGCCTTCCAGGTGGATGACCCGTATGTCTTTCGGCCCGGCGAAGTCGATTATCCGCCCAATTTTCACGCCTGCCGCTTCCACAGCAGCCCCTTGATGAGTGGTGGCACCTCGGACCACTTTCCGCGCGCGGTTTCGACAATG
>JAJDFU010000072.1 GCA_020528935.1 Saprospiraceae bacterium
GGATATACTCAATGGACATATGATGTATTCGTTTGCGAGCGCGAGGATTGAGCAATAAGCCGGAAAATGCACCGCATGTTCCGCCCCTTGGGCTGGCGAATGGTAAAATGTTGTTCGTCCATGCGGTATCGGGGTTTTGGATGGTAAGCACTGATTTGATAGGTACCCCAATGTGGGATATACCCGTTGCGAAGGGGTTTGGGCGCGCCCAAACCTTTCTGATAGCGGTATAGCCGCGTAGATTCATTCATAATCCGGGCTAATGCGCTGGAATTTCGACGGGGTTCAGCGGTTTTCGGGTTCAAGCTCAGGGGCGGCACATTGCAAGGGGGGGGGGGGAGGCGAATTCCCGCCCCTTGCTTTGTGATTGCTGTCCGTGAACGGTTATCGCAACAGCACTACATCGCCGGATTCTTCCACCTCTGTACCGTCCACCAGTTCGATCACCACGTGATACACATACACCCCGGAGTCCATTTCCTTGCCGCGATACGTACCATCCCAGCCGTACCGGCGATCATTGGGCGCAAAATCTTCGTCGATCAGATGCACGGGCTCTCCCCAGCGATTGAACACCCGGAAAGACTTGACCACCTGCACCTGCTGCCCGGCAAAGGGATAAAACTCATCATTGGCCCCGTCGTCATTGGGAGAAAACGCATTGGGCATGTACAGGGGCACCGAGCGGTCTACCATAATTTCAACCGCATCCGAAGCCGTGCAGCCATTTTCGTTCGTGATGGTCACTTCGTAGGTCGTCGTAATAAACGGACTCACCCAGACCGAATTCACGCTGTCGGCGGACAGCACCCCCATGGGTTCCCAGACGATGGAAGCCAGCTGGACGTCGGAAGTGTACAGGGCGGTAAGCCGGGTTGAATCCCCCAGCTTTTGCAGTACGGTCTGCATAGAGGAATTGGGGTCCCGCAGGGTGTCCTCCTGATTGGTGATGATACCCACAACCAGCTGAGGCGGCTCTACGATTTCCACGGTATTGGTCACGGCACAGCCCTTGCTGTCCGTCGCTTCGATCTCGTAAATACCCGGTTCCAGCTGATCGAATTCCCGGCGTTGGGGCGATACGCCCACACCGTTGATGCGCAGTTCGTAGGGAGGATCCCCATTGATCAGTTCGGTAATGGCGATCAGGCCGTCGCTCTCCCCGAAGCAACGGATATCCCGGGCTTCCGTGGTAAGGGTAGGGCGGTCGGTGTCGACATCCACCAGGACGATATCCATGGCCGTACAGCCGTCGGCATCGGTCACTTCCAATTGGTAATCTCCGGGCTGTTCCACCTCGGTAGTAGCGGCGGAGGCGTTGAAGAGGTTGTCGCCGGCACCCAGGAAGGTCCAGGAATACGCAATGCCGTTCCCCGTCGAGGTGCTGTCGCCGCCGAGCGTCACCGTCGCCTGATCGCAGGTGAGCAGCTGATCTTCGCCGGCATCGGCCACGGGGCCTTCGGCTACGGTGATGTCTACCAGCGCCGGCTCCGAATCACAGGGCTCGCCCGATTGGGGGAGGTAGGCAAAAGAATACACCCCCGGGGCCTGTCCTGCCGGATTGAAGGTGCCGGCAGCGGCATCGAAGCCGCCGCCCTGGCTGGGCACCGGCGAGATCTCCGACCAGCCGCCGTTGGGCAGGGTGCCGGTCACGAAATCCGAAAGGGTGATGATCGTATCCGTACCCGGGCATACCGGCGGCAGGGGCGGCGCTACGAGATTGTCTTCGGTAAATTCCACGGTGGTGAAGGCCGTATCCGATGTACAGCCGTCGACCGTAATTACCAGCCCGTACGCTCCTGCTTCAGTGGCATCGGTCGGATTTTGAGCGTTGGAAGTGTATCCGTTGGGGCCAACCCACTCGTAGGAGATATCGGTGCCCGTCCAGGTGGTACTGCCCTGCAGTTCGATATCGGCCCAGCGGCAATAGGGCCCGGTATTCGTTGCTGTGGCGTCGGGCGGGTCGCCGTTGGGCACATCCACGATGGACGACCGGAAGCAGTTGGTCAGTATGTTGACGGCCAGCACGGAATACTGCCCGGCACAGAGGCCATCCACCGTCACGGCGCCCGACTCGCCCGGCGCTTCGAAGACGATGTTGTTGGCCGCATCGAAGACCGTGTAATTCCAGGGGCCGGGGCTCACGCCCCCACTGCCTACAAAGGTGATGCTGCCGTCGCAGAATTCGCGGCAGGTGGTTTCGTTGAGTTGGTTGATCGCCGGATCGAAATCGTTGCAGCAGTTGGCGGTTGCCAGGAAAACCTCCTCGGTTCCGTTGTTGCAGCCCGTCTGGAACCAGGAGCCCGATTCGCCGTCGGAAAAGACCGTGATGGTGACGGAGAGGTCGTTGTTCAGCGGATTGGGCGTACAGTCGGCCACGCGCACCCGAAAACAAAAGGTGCGGGGTTCGGCCGTTATGCCGATTTGGTCACAGCCGTTCTCGCCGTCGCCCCAGTTGTTGCCGGGGTTGCCGTCCAGCGCGTCGTTGGGGGCGCCGCTCTCCGAATCGTAGGCGAAGCCCGGTCCGTAGATCTGGCCGGTGGTATTGCTCTCCCAGGAATCGTACCAGGCCCATTCGCCCAGGCCGTCGCAGGATTCGGGAGGCTCGGGCTGTACTGTGCTCTGATCCCAGCCGGGGCCGAAACCTACCACGACGGAGTGCAACCACTCCTGGTCCTGAATATCCCACTGGTTTACGGTATAGCAAAACTGCAACTCCTGACCCCAGCTGTAGGTGCCGGTGACCGGGGGCGGGGTGACGATCAGCACGTTGTTGTTCTGGCAGCCGTCTATAGCAGGAAGAGAGCACATATCCAGCCCACA
>JAJDFU010000450.1 GCA_020528935.1 Saprospiraceae bacterium
GGGTGAGTCTTAGGAGTGGTCCGGTGTCCCTTCCCGTGGGCGGCCCGTCTCCGTGACTCCCTCCGTGGAGGTGTGGACGTGAGGGTCGAGCGGGGCCGGGGTCCCCAGGCCGATCGGCGTCCGGGCCTGTACGGCATCCAGCCGGAGAACCTCTACGGCTTCGCGGATCTCCTCCGGGCTTTGCAGGTTGAACTCGCCGGTGACCTCCACGCCATCCACCCACTCGCGGATGGCCTCGAAGGCGGTTGGGCTGACGTGCCGCTCGGAGTGCGGGTCCAGGTCGAAACCCAGCCAATATACCTCCCAGGCGGCGAAATAGCGGGCGTCGGTGAGGTTGGTTACGGAACTGGCTTTTACTTTCGTTCTCAGCATGGGGCGTATTTTGATGGTGAGTTTCCGTTGCGTCTGCAACCGGCAGGGTTTTCCTGCTTCCCTGCCTTCCGGAGGCAGTGGTGCTTCAATGAGCTGGCAACCCGCGTGCCTTGATCCAGTAGGCTACAGCGCCGTAGAACAGTGCAGCCAGCTGAAAAAGCGAAATGCGGCTCCTTC
Organism: Saprospiraceae bacterium; assembly: GCA_020528935.1. Taxonomy (GTDB): domain Bacteria; phylum Bacteroidota; class Bacteroidia; order Chitinophagales; family Saprospiraceae; genus JAJDFU01. Next base: position 550 of record JAJDFU010000450.1, read on the forward strand.
ACTGATGTTCGTGCACTTTCCAAAGGAAAACACGGCACACTGACCAGGGCGCTATGGGTCATGGCGGGGCGCTTCGCTCCGGACAGCACCGCAGGAGCTGCATACCGCGCAAGCGCGGCAACCCGGCAACAAGTTTAGCATTTATGGACTACATTGACCACAAGCGGCAAACCAAATGGCGGATCAGACGTATTACGAATTAGTGTATCAAGTGGTTCGGCAGATCCCGCGCGGACGCGTGACGACCTACGGTGCCATTGCCGATTACCTGGCCCTGGGCTCGGCCCGAATGGTGGGCTGGGCACTGCATCAGTCCTTTGCCGCAGAGGGCGTACCCGCCCACCGGGTAGTGAACCGCAAGGGCGAGTTGAGCGGCCGGAATCACTTCCCCGGGGCCGGAATGATGCAGCAACTGCTCGAACAGGAAGGAATACCCGTTTCGGAAAATAAAGTGGTGGCCTTTGAGCGTTATTTCTGGCACCCGCAGGAACTGGACGGCTTTCGCGGAGGCCGCTGAGGCCATACATTCATTTCGCATAATCCAAAACCATCGCATCGCTATGTGGAAATTCACCTGGAGTACATTGCTGTTCACCTTTGGCCTGGCGAGCGCCGTCTGGGCGCAGCCCAGCCCGGAAGGCATCTGGAAAACCGTGGACGACGAGACCGGCGAGTCGAAGTCTCATGTCGAGATCTACCAAAAGGGCGGTAAATACTACGGCAAGATCGTCAAACTGCTGCAAAGCCCGGAAGACACCCTGTGCGACGAATGCAAGGGCGATAAGAAGAACAAGCCCGTGCTGGGACTGGTCATTATCGAAGACCTGGAGCCGCACAAGGACTACTGGAAGTCCGGTACCATCCTGGATCCGGAAAACGGCAATGAGTACCGCTGCAGCGTGTGGTATGAAGACGGCAACCGGGAAGAACTCCAGGTGCGCGGCAAGCACTGGACGGGGCTATATCGCACCCAGACCTGGTACCGGGTGCAATGATGACAAAATATTGACCGCCCAAACAATAAGTATTTTCGGGAAGCGGTTATAACTCTGATTTTTCATATTAAAACCCAGTCTATGACGCAGCTCTTTACCCCCGAAGATGTCATTCTACACTTGTACGGTGAGATCTCGGCCGAGGAACGACAGCTCCTGGATCAAGCCCTCCGGGAGGATTATCTGCTGCGGGAGGACAACCCGTCCCTTCAAAGGCCCCGTGCCGAAATTCCCCGCCTTCACTTCAACGCTTCCAAGGCCAGCCTGAAGGCTATACTCGAATACAGCAAAACCGGCTGCCACTGATCCGGATCTTCCGGTGGCTGCCATTGGGATCGGGGCGCTTCTTTCCTGCGAGAGAGGCGCCCCGTTTTGTTGGGCATACCGCAAAAAAATCCTAGCTTGAAAGGCAAAATCACACCGATACGGTTGCTTTGTTCAAACAAATAATTTACTTTTGTATGCACAAGTAACAAATCGTTTATTCACCAGAAAACCACGAGAGATGTCGCAAGATAGAGAAGCCAAGCTCAAGGCCCTGCAACTCACGGTAGATCGCCTGGAAAAAACCTACGGCAAAGGCACCATAATGCGGCTGGGGGATAAGAAGGTCGTCGATATACCCTCCATTCCTTCCGGCTCCCTGGGGTTGGATATCGCCCTGGGGATCAACGGCTTTCCGCGAGGCCGGGTCGTCGAGATCTACGGGCCGGAATCGTCGGGAAAAACCACGCTGGCCATTCACGCTATAGCCGAGTGTCAGGCGCAGGGCGGCATCGCGGCCTTTATCGATGCCGAACACGCTTTTGACCGCACCTATGCCCAGGCGCTGGGCGTGGACACGGAGAACCTGCTCATCTCTCAGCCCGACGACGGGGAGCAGGCGCTGGAGATCACGGAAAACCTCATTCGCTCGGGCGCCATCGACATCATCGTCATCGACTCGGTAGCGGCCCTGGTGCCCCGAAGTGAGATCGAGGGCGAGATGGGTGAATCAAAAGTAGGCCTGCAAGCCCGGCTCATGTCCCAGTCCATGCTCAACCTCCCCGCCAACATCGGCCCCACCGGCTGCTGCTGCATATTCATCAACCTGCTGCGGGAAAAGCTCGGCGTGATGTTCGGCAATCCGGAAACGACCACCGGCGGTAACGCCCTGAAGTTCTACTCTTCCATCCGGCTGGATATCCGGCGCTCCGGCTCCGGCCTGAAAGACAAAGACGGCAACGTCATCGGCAACCAGGTGAAGGTCAAGGTGGTGAAAAACAAACTGGCACCGCCCTTCCGGATCGCCATGTTCGACATTATGTACGGCGAGGGCATCTCGAAGGTGGGGGAGATCGTGGACCTGGGTGTGGACCACGACATCATTCAGAAGAGCGGAGCCTGGTACAGCTACGGCGATGCCAAAATCGCCCAGGGGCGAGAAGCGGCCAAGCAGTTTCTGCAAGACAATCCGGAAGTCGCCCTGGAGATCGAGCAAAAGGTGAAAGCCAAGATCCTGGGGCCCGCCACCTCGTCCAACGGCAAGGCCGATGCCAGGGAGGAAAAGAAAGCGAAAGAGAAAGCGAGCTAGCCCGTTCCACACCTGCGAATCGGGAGGCGGCCTAGCTTCTCGGCTTCCAGGCGAAGGTCTCGATGAGTTGCTCGATGTCTTTCACCAGGAAGGATACCACGGGCCGAAGGGAGTCCGGACGGGCCTGGGTATTGAAGTACAGGGCGCCGCGAAGGAAGTGATTCTGCCGGTCCGTCAGAAAAAATTGATAAGGCGAGGCCGCCGGGCCGGTGATCCGAAACGCGAAGCCGTACACTTCTTTGGACGCATTGCGTATGGGAATCTCTTCGATGTAATTGGCCCGTTTATTGTGCCAGTCCACCAGCTCGAAGGCATCGGCGCGCAGTTCCTCGAGGCTTTTGCCGTCGCCCACCGGATAGTAAGAGCAGTGAATGCGACTGTCGAAATCCGGGATGTAGATGTCAAACCAGCAGGGATGTTCCGGCTTCTCCTCGAAGAACTGGGTGTTCTGCTGTATCCTGGCATAGGTGGGAAAGGCAAAGGTGAAATCGCAATAGCTCGCATCGAAGCGCTGATAGGCCTTTTGCGGGTAATGCACTTTGGGAAACGCCCTGGGCCGGGGCGTGGGGGCGTTGTTGCTGCAGGACGTCAAAGCGAGCAGGGATACCGCGATCCCTATTCCCATTCTTTTTTTTCTCATGGTCGTTCCACGTTCGAGTTTTGATTGGATGGCGAGCTGCAGCTCGTACTTTGTTCCATCCTCTGATCTTTCGGTATTGCCCTTCGCTTCACATCAGCTGCGGTGCAGGGTGAGCAGGATCTGTTGAATGCGCCGTTTGGAAACGGACACTACTTTTAACACAAAAGGACCGTAAGTAATTGTGGTGTCCTTTTTGGGAATCTGACCGTGAAGCTCCAGCAGCAGGCCGGCCAGCGAATCGGCATCCCCCCGGACGGCATCGAAGATGCCGGTTTCCAAGTCGAGCACCTTACACACATCGTTGAGCAGGGTTTTACCCTCGAACAAGAAGTTGTTGGCATCCAGCTGTTTGTATTCCACTTCGGCCTCGTCGTCAAACTCGTCCTTGATATCTCCGATGACCTCCTCCATGATATCCTCCAGGGTGACGATACCTGCGCTGCCGCCGTATTCATCCACCACAATGGCCATGTGCAGGTGTTTGACCTGGAATTCGCGCAGCAGATCGTCGATCTTCTTGGCCTCCGGCACGTACAACACGTTGGTTCGGATGAGGTCCTGCCACTCAAAACCGGGGCCTTCATTGAGGTGTCCCAGCAGATCCTTGACGTACAAAATGCCGGTGACGTTGTCGAAGTCGTTCTCGAAGACCGGTATGCGCGAATAGCCGCTATCCCGTACCACTTCCAGCAACTCGGGATAGCTGATGCGATGATCTACGGCCACCACATCTACCCGGGATCGCATGATTTGCTTGACCGACACTTCACCGAACTTCACGATGCGTTTCAGGATGTCTACCTCGTGCTCGGCTTCGGCCTGGGCGCTTACGGTGAGCTCAATGGCTTCGTCGATATCTTCTTTGCTGGCCAGGGTGCCGCCCTCTGTGCGGCCGGTCAGGCGCTTTTCAATGAGGTTGGTCCATCGCACCAGCACATTGCTCAGCGGGGCAAATACCCGCATCAGCACGAGCAGGGGGCCGGCCATGATCCGCGCCAGGCTGATGTTGTTGAGCTTGGCGTACACCTTGGGGGCCACTTCGCCGAAAAGGACGAGCAGAAAGGTGACGCCCAGCACCGTAATGGTCCATCGGCTGGCGACGGCGAGTTGAAGGGGCGCGATATCGATCCCCAACCGGCCGAAGAAGCCGGCGAGGGAACGCCCCCATTCGGAAAACAGCTGATCGGAGAGCAACAGGCGCAGTACGAAGTCGGAGAGCAGTACGATGGCAATATTGATGAAGTTGTTGCTGATCAGGATGGTGGCCAGCAGTTTTCGGGGCCGGTCCTTGAGCGACAAGATCCGGCGGCTGCTTGGCGTGCCGTCCTGCTCCAGTTGCACGAAATCGTTGTGGGTAAGGGAAAAAAAGGCCACTTCCGAGCCGCTGACCAGGGCCGAGCAAGCCAGCAGCAAGAGTATGGAAAGCAGGCCCAGGGTGAGCTCCAAAGCAGGAAAGGCGGCCAAAGCCAGAAAGTCGTACGAGAAGGATAAACTACCCGGTTCGGATTCCAATGTTTTTGGGGAATTGGTTAGACCATTGAGCTAGAAGGGAAGATCGTCTCCGCCGGGGTCTTCCTCGAAGGAAGGCTCATGGCCGGAATGGTTCGGGGCCGCGGAGGAGCTTTCCGAAGTCTGGTTGCTGGGCTGGTCGCGGCGACTGAGAATCCGGATGTAGTTGGCGAGGACCTCGGTGGTACGCCGCGGGTTGCCTTCTTTGTCTTCCCAGGAGCGGTGAGTCAGTTTGCCCTCCACGTAAATAGTCATACCCTTTTTGAGGCTCTTTTCCGCGCGCTCGGCCAGGGCGCGCCAGGCAACGACATCGTGCCATTCCGTGCGGTCCTGCCACTGGCCGTTCTTGTCTTTATAACTCTCGTTGGTGGCCATTCGGATGCGGGCTACGGAAGCGCCGCTTTCCAGATGCCGGACCTCCGGGTCAGCTCCCAAATTGCCGATAAGAATAACGCGGTTTACCATGAATGGAGTGGTTGATAGCCTTGTTCGCTCTGAATCAGGTTAACTTTAAATATAGCGAATTGTCCTGTAAATACCAACGCAAAATCCGGGGCCAGGCAAAGGTGTGTAAATTTTCGCATTTCGTCAGAAAACAGCCGTCAGGCGGGGCGGATGGAAGCTGTTCGAGCCTGAACGCCCAAAAGCGAGCATGGATGTACTGATGGGAGAGCGTCTGGCGAAAGGGCGGAGTTACGGAAACCAGCTCGGGAACCGTGTGCCAGCCCCAGGATTGCCAGGCATCGGCTTGTACGAGCTGCTCCAGGCTCGCATCTGCAAACGGCAGTTCCAGGAGGGGGAATTCGTAGAGCTTCTGCCAAATATCCTCGTCCGTGCGCTGGCGAATGAACACCTCGTCCTGAAACTGGAGCACGAGGTAGTGAAAGTGCCGGACTCTGCGGTCGGGTTGCGCCCGCTTTACCGGCAGCTTGTGGATACGCCCGCTTTTCTGAGCTATGCAATAGGCACTGAACGGGCAGGTGCTGCAAGCCGGAGCCTTGGGGGTGCATACGGAAGCCCCGAAATCCATAATGGCCTGGTTGTGGGCACCGGGCCTTTCGGGGTCCAGCAGATCCTGAGCGAGTTGCCGGAATGCTTTTTTGCCCAAAGCGGTGGAAGGGGGGTCTTCGCGGCCCAACAGGCGGGCCAGTACGCGAATGACATTTCCATCCACTACTGCATGGGGGAGGTTGAAGGCAAAAGACGAAATCGCCGCCGCCGAATAGGGGCCCACGCCTTTGAGTTGCAGTAGCTCTTGGTAGGAAGCCGGAAATCGCCCGCCCATTTCGAAAGCAACTCGCCGGGCCGTTTCCAGCATGTGGCGTGCCCGGCGGTAGTATCCAAGACCCTCCCACAACTTGAAGACCTCGTCTTCCGAAGCCCGTGCCAGTTCGAAAACATCGGGAAAGCGCTCCACAAACCGCTCGTAATACGGCCTGCCCTGCTCGACACGCGTTTGCTGAAGGATGATTTCCGACAGCCAGACGCGATAGGGATCGCGCACCCCTTTCCACGGCATAGGCCGCTCGTGGGAAGCATGCCAACTCAGTAAAATGTTGCGGAAAAGCTCGGGATCCATACCGTATTAAACAGCTGATCCCCGCCTGCTGTACAGGCAAGGATCAACGTATTCAGTTTTTCAGAACCCGGATAACACCTCAATCCTGCGAAAGCGGTCGCTTGTCAGGCATTCAGAGAGGTGTAGCGCCGGCGAATCAGCTCTTTCAGTTCCTTGCGGGCAAAAAAGATTCGGCTTTTAACCGTCCCCAACGGCAAACCGAGATGGTCTGCGATCTCCTGATACTTATACCCCTGGTAGTGCATCAGAAAGGGGATCTTAACGCTATCATCCAACTCTTCGACCATGTGAATCAGCTCTTTCATCATGATGTTGGATTCTGCTTTGTTCGAAATTACTACACTTCCGGAATTAATGTAGTACAAATTGTCGGTAGAATCCATGATGGTGTTGGCCTTGGTCTTTTTCCGATAATTGTTGATGAAGATGTTTTTCATAATGGTAAAGAGCCAGGCTTTGAAATTGGTGCCCGGACGGAACTTATCGCGATTGGTCATCGCCCGGAATGCCGTTTCCTGAAACAGATCTTTGGCATCTTCCACGTTTTTGGTGAGATTGTAAGCAAAGGAGTGAAGAAGGGACGACATACTCTCGAAGCGTTCGTTGAATTCCCCTGTAGAAAGCTGTAAAGTGTCCTGTTGTAGATTTTCCATGGTCCTCTCTCTTGTTGTTAAATCAAATGTAGGCAAAAGTTCAACAAAACACAACAAAAGCAAGGGGGTGACCAGCTTGTAAACCCGTGAAAAGAGCAAATAGCTTACACTTCGTTTTTCAATCGACTGATAACCAAGGCTTCACGGAAAATGTTAACAAAATCTTAAAGTACTTTACTTTCAGTAATTTTTGAAAGGAAGCGGTTTTTGTTGAGCTTTTCCATCATTTGCGGGCGAAACACCTCAACAAAAAACCTGCTTCGGTTTATTTTTGAGCTTTTTGCACCAATACGACCGCCACGACGGCAAAGACCAGGTTGGGCAGCCAGATGCCCAGTAAGACGGGAATGGCCCGTCCGGAGGCAAACACAATGGAAAAGCGGGAAAGGAAGATGTAGGCAGCCCCCAGGCCTATTCCGAGCGCCAGGTGCAGCCCCATACCGCCGCGCACCTTCCGGGATGCAATGGCCATGCCGATGATGGTAAGGATGATGATGGTGAAGGCCTCGGCGGTGCCCCGATGAAATTCGCTCACAAGATATTTGTGTTTCCGGACCACTTGAGCGCGCTTTTCCCGGG
>JAJDFU010000629.1 GCA_020528935.1 Saprospiraceae bacterium
ATCTGGGGCGATGTTGCCGGCCGGGCAGTGTGCGGGTGGAGGCGCTCTTTGGCCTCTACACCTTTGAGCACGTGCATCAGCTGATCTCCACCGTAAGCGGGCAGTTGCGCACCGATCTGCATCCGGTCGATGCGATCCGCGCATTGTTTCCCATGGGCTCCATGACGGGGGCTCCCAAAGTGCGCAGCATGCAGCTCATCGAGCGATACGAGCTCAGTCGCCGCGGGCTGTATTCCGGAGCACTGGGGTATTTTCGCCCCGGCGGCGATTTTGATTTCAACGTCATCATCCGAAGCCTGCTCTACCACGCAAGCCGCCGTTACGCTTCCATCCAGGTGGGTGGAGCCATAGTGGCCGCCAGCCGGCCGGAGGCCGAGTACGAGGAGTGCCTGGTCAAGGTCCGGGGCTTGCTGGAAGCTATTCCCGCGCAGATAGTGTTTTGAGTTGAAAGCCCAGGTGCTGCAGGTGTTCCCAGAATTCCGGATACGATTTGCGCACTACGGCGGGATCCTGGATGCGGATGGGCCCCAGCATGGCCAGGGGAGCGAGGGCCATGGCCATGCGATGATCCGCATAGGTATTAAAGCTCGGGGGCGGGGAGGGCAGCCGGGCACCTCCTTTCAGTTCCAGCCACTCGTCGCCCGCATCATTTCCGCGGCCTTGTCCTTCGATTCCCAACTTTCCGAGTTCGCGCAGCAGAGCGGCCACCCGGTCGGTTTCCTTGATGCGCAGGGTGCGAAGGCCTTCCAGGCGGGCGGGCAGCCCCAGTGCGGCACACAATACGGCCAGGGTCTGGGCCAGGTCGGGGCATCCCAGAAAGGAGTAGCGGAAGGCGTCGGGTAGGGCGGCGGCCACAGGGCGAAGTCGAATGCCGCCCTCCTCGAAATGCGTGTGCAGGCCGAAGGGCGCCATCAGTTCAGCCAGTACGGCATCGCCCTGAAGGCTTTCGGCAAAGAGGCCGTCCAGGCGCAGATCGGCCGATCGGGCCAGCGCGGCCATGGCGTAGTAGTAGCCGGCGGCCGACCAATCGGCCTCTACCCGAAAAGCTCGAGGGGGGCGATAGGGCGCAGGGGCCACTGTGATCCGGTGATCCGTCCAGGAGGCTTTTGCGCCGAAGGAGCGCATGAGCTGGAGCGTCATATCGATGTAGGGCCGGGAGACGATCTGGCCTTGCAGTTCGAGGGCCAGGCCATGAGGCGGGCAGGGGCGATGGGCAGGAGGGCCGAAATAAACTGGCTGCTGGTGCCGGCCGGAACGGCAAGGCTGGGGTGCCGCGCAAAGCCCTTCGCGGGCGGGCCGATGCGCAATGGGGGGTAGCCTTCCCGCTTCAGGTACTGGATGTCGGCGCCCAGCCGGCGCAGGGCATCCACCAGAATGCCAATGGGGCGCTGCTGCATGCGTTCCGAGCCGGTGAGGATCTGATGGCGGGGTTGCAGGCTCAGGTAAGCGGTGAGAAAGCGAAAGGTGGTGCCGGCAGGACCGGCGTCGTATTCCGGGCGCGGGTGTTGCAGGAGCTGCTGCAGCACTTGGGTGTCGCGGGCCGAGGACAAGCCTTGCAGATCAGCATCCGATCGGCTGAGTGCCCGAATGATCAGCACCCGGTTGCTGATGCTCTTACTGCCGGGCAGCCGAAGGCGTCCGCGCAGGTTCCGGTCGGGAGGGCCTTGCAGGCAGATCACAGCGGCTTAGTCGACGAGGTCGCGGTACTGATTGGCAAAATCCTGCTGGCGTTCTTCGGCAGAGGGCTGGGCCGGCTCCTGGCGCGGTTCGCCTTCTGTGTTCATCCGGTAATCCTTTACCACCTTGAGTTCCTTCATCGCCTCCAGGAGCTTTTGGAAGGATTTGGCTTTTTCGTCTTTGACGTCTACTTGAAATTTCATGATTTACGCGTTCTCCAGTTTCTGTTTGGGTTTCCAGTGAAAGTGTATCTGCTGGCGTATATCCGAATGCAGGCTCTTGGCCACCGGACAGTTGCGGGCCGTGTGCTCCAACAACCGGCGGTCCTCCGGGGCAATGGGGGTTTCGGGCAGGTAGAGGTCGAGGCGGATCTCGGCGATGCGCCGGGGATGGGAAGCCATCACTTTTACGACTTCTACCCGGGCGCCTTCCAGTTCGATCCCCTTGTCCCGGGCCTTGATGCCCATGACCGTAAGCATGCAGGATGCCAGGGCGGTAGCCGCCAGATCCGTAGGGGAAAAGTACTGTCCTTCCCCCTGGTTATCGACGGGGGCGTCGGTCGTAAGGGCATTGCCGGACCGGAGGTGCTCGGCCTCGGTCCGCAGTTTGCCCAGGTAGTGTACTTCGGCGATCTTCATTTATTCTTCTTCCTCTTTTGGGGTTCGCTTGTCGGCTTTCTCGTAGGCCCGGATGATCTCTTTCACCAGGCGGTGGCGCACCACGTCCTCAGCTCCCAGGTTTACGGTAGCTACGCCGTCCAGGCCTTCCAGAATATCGATGGAGCGGCGCAAGCCGGATTTTTGATGAAAGGGCAGGTCGATCTGCGAGAGGTCGCCGGTGATGATGCACTTGGCCGTCGGCCCCAGGCGCGTGAGAAACATTTTGAGCTGGAGCATGGAGCAGTTTTGCGCCTCGTCCAGGATGATAAATGCGTTGTCCAGCGTGCGGCCGCGCATGAACGCCAGGGGAGCGATCTCGATGATCCGGGAATTCATAAAGTGGTCGAGCTTGTCAGAGGGGATCATATCGTCCAGGGCATCGTACAGGGGGCGCAGGTAGGGATCGATCTTCTCTTTGAGGTCGCCGGGCAGGAAGCCCAGGCTTTCGCCGGCTTCTACGGCAGGGCGGGTGAGAATGATCT
>JAJDFU010000583.1:0-4677 GCA_020528935.1 Saprospiraceae bacterium
TTATTACGGCGATGTGTGATCCCAGGGGCTTCTTGCTCTTCGTCTGAGCGGTCATGTGGACTTCCGTTTGCTTTCCTTGGCCCTTCTCAACGGCTGGCTGTTCCCGCAAACCTATCGCCCGCGCTTCATTCAGCGGCTACTGATGAGTCCGCTTGGACCCTTTCTGGTGCATTTCCTGGGGCGCGCCTGCCTGCGGCGCACCTTCCGCCGCATTTTCGGCCCCGATACGCCGCCCACCGAAGCGGACCTGGACGACTTCTGGGCGCTGATCGAGCACCATGGCGGCAGGGCGGTCATACCCAAGCTCATTCGCTACATGAAAGAACGCGAAGAGCATGCCGACCGCTGGACCCCCGCCCTCCAGGAGGCCGGCGTACCCCTGCGCCTGATCGACGGGGCTGCCGATCCCATTTCCGGGCGGCACATGGCCGAGTACTACCACAAACATATTCCCCGCCCGGATGTCGTATTATTGGAGGGCATCGGACATTACCCCCAGTGGGAAGCTCCCGAACAGGTGCTGGAACACTACCTGGCCTTTGCCGGACCGGTGTCGGCGTCGGATACCTGAGCTCGGAGAACAGCCCCTTGCCCACAATCACCCCATTTACCCAACTCCTATGACCTTTACCGATCAGCTCCAGCGACAAATCGAACTGCCTCATTATCCGCCCCGGCGCATCGTATCGCTGGTGCCCTCGCAAACGGAGCTGTTGTACGACCTGGGGCTGGACGAAGAGGTGGTCGGCATCACCAAGTTCTGCGTACACCCCGAGGCCTGGTTTCGCAGCAAAACCCGGGTGGGCGGCACGAAGAACATCCACCTGGACCGCATTCGGGCGCTGGCGCCCGACCTCATCATCGGCAACAAGGAAGAGAACATCAAGGGCAAGATCGAGCGGCTGGCGGCGGATTACCCCGTCTGGATCAGCGATGTGGCCAGCCTGGCCGATGCCCTGGCGATGATCCGTGGGCTGGGCGAGCTGGTGGGGCGCCGAGGGGAAGCCCTGGAGCTGGCCGAATCCATCGAAGCGGGCTTTCGGGCGCTGCCGGTCGTGCCTCCGGCAAGGCGCAGGCGCGTGGCCTATCTCATCTGGAACGCCCCTCTGATGGTGGCGGGGGGCGACACCTTCATCCACCACATGCTGGATCAGGCCGGCTACGTCAATGCCTTTGGCGGGCGGAGTCGGTATCCGGCCCTCTCGGAGGCCGAGCTAAAGGCGGCTGCCCCGGAGCTGATCTTTTTGTCTTCCGAGCCCTTTCCCTTCCGGGAGAAGCACGTGCAGCACTTTAAAGGCCTTTGTCCAGAAGCCGTCATTATTCTGGTGGACGGCGAAATATTTTCCTGGTACGGCAGTCGTTTAGTTAAGGCACCTGCATATTTCCGTACTTTGCGCGAGCGGGTACGCCAATTGGTATTGTCTCATTGAGTGACTCGGATTCCCATGAAGTACAGCTATCTCGTAATTTTTGCGCTCTGTTTTGCCTGTGCGTTGGCAGGCGCCCAGCCTTCTGCAGATGTCGCTTCTCCGGTGCGCTACCTCATCCACCTGGACGACCGCATGCCCCGGGAGCGCTTTGAGCAGCGCAGCCGGTCGCTGGGGCTGACGCACGTGCGCAAGGTGACGCGCACCTACAATATGCATTTGTACGAGCTGCCTCCGCGGGCCGATCGACGGGCCTATGCGGAAGCATTGAATACCATGCCGGGCGTGCTGGGCATTCAGCCCGACGAGCCCTTGCAAAAGCGGCTGACCCCGAACGATCCCCGCTTCAACGAACAGTGGGACATGGAGATCATCGGCCTGCCGCAAGCCTGGGACTTCGCGACCGGAGGGGTAACGGCCCGGGGCGACACCCTGGTGGTGGCCGTCCTGGACACGGGCTTCGATTTTGCCCACGACGACCTGCAGGACAACCTTTTCGTCAATATCCACGAGATCCCGGGAGACGGCCTGGACAACGACGAGAACGGCTTCATCGATGACGTCCGGGGATGGGATTTTGACCGCGTAAGCCCTGAGCACTCTTACGACGACCACGGCTTATCGGTAAGCGGCATCCTGGGTGCCCGCGGCGACAATGCTACGGGGGTGACCGGCGTGCTCTGGGAGGTCAAGGTGCTGCCTGTCACAGTGAAGCTGCCTTCGCAGGTTGTGGAAGCCTACGAATACCTCATCGAATTTCGACAGCGCTACAACCAAAGCCAGGGCCGGGAAGGTATGTTCGTCGTGGCGACCAATGCCTCCTTCGGCATCGAGGAACGACAATGCGATCAGTATCCCCTGTGGGCAGCCATGTACGATGAGCTCGGTGCCGTCGGTATACTCACCGGCGCAGGTACGGCCAATAGGCCCAACGATGTGGACGCTGTAGGCGACATGCCCACGTCTTGCCCGTCACCTTTTATTCTCACCACCCTGAACACCAATCAGCTGGACCGCAAGTATTTCAACTCCGCTTTCGGGCAAAACACCATTGATATGGGCGCGCCGGGCGAGGGCACCTTCACGCTTCGGCCGGAGAATAACTACGGCACCTTCGGAGGCAATTCGGCGGCGGCTCCCCACCTTACCGGGGCGATTGCCCTGCTCTACAGCATACCTTGCGAAAACTTTGCCCGGCAGGCCCTGGATCAGCCGGAGGAAACGGCACTTCGGGTGCGGGAGGCCCTGCTTCAGGGTGTGGATTCCATCCCCGACCTGGCCGAGTTTACCGTCACCGGCGGGCGACTCAATGTATTCAACAGTATGGTGCGCCTGCTGGACGAATGCGATATCGAGCTCGGCGAGCTGAAGCTGGAGCGCATCTATCCCAATCCCTATTTTCCCCAGCGTTATTCCGGTCCGCTCATCATCGATTTTCAGGCTCCCAGTACAGGACCCTACCGCCTCCTGATCACCAACATGCTCGGGCAGCGATTTTTCGACGAGCAGATCACGCTGGATCCCTTTCAGCAAAACCGGGTAGAGCTGGACGCGCGCAACCTGCCCCACGGCATGTACGTGGTGCGCATTGAACAGGGTAATCTTCACTTTGAAGGCAAATTCCTCGTGCATTGGTATTGATTCCGGGGGATGTGGCCTGCAGAACAATGAATTTTTTTGACTTTTTGAGGACGGTTGCGGAAAGAATGCTATTTTTTGGGGACTAACCGAATACCCTCAGTCCTCATGAAGCCCGTGTACTTCTATGCCCTGATAACAGGCGTATCCCTCGTTCTTTGGCTGGATGCCGGATTGGCGCAGGAGGTTTTCTACAATCATTTTACCGGCCAGGTCGTCTCCTTGAATGAGGGGGATGGAGCCGTACCCACGCCGCGTGATTTTTACATGAAGAGTGAGCCGGCTAAGGTGAAACTGGAAAGCGACTTCACCCACCTCATGGCCAACAAGCTGGAACGGGAGTATCAGCCGGCCACCCTGCACGTGCGCTTTTCGGACAGCATCTCCATGCGCTGTGCGGTGCGCATCAAGCCCCGGGGCAAGTCGCGGTTGGAATTCTGTGATCAGCCACCGCTGAAAATCGACTTCAGGGAGTCCGGCCTGTCGTCTACCAGCCTGAAAAAGCTGGAGAAGGTCAAACTCGTCAGCAATTGCAGGCAGGGCTTTTACTACGACAAGTACGTATTCCGCGAGTTTCTCGCCTACAAGTTGTACAATCAGCTGAGCCCGAAAAGCTTCCGGGTAAGGCTGGCCCAGATCGAATTTGTGGATACCGGAAACGACGGGAAGACCTGGGAAAACTATGGATTCATCATTGAAGAAACGGATGCTCTGGCCCGGCGGGAGCAACTGGTGGAGATCGAGGAGCGAGGTACCGCCCAGACCTTTGAGCGAAACTGCCTGGCCGTGCTGTCCATGTTTCAGTACATGATCGGGAACACGGACTGGCACCTGCCTTCCCAGCACAACATCAAATGGTTTAGGGATACGAGCACTGCAGCCGAGCCGGTGTATGTGGTGCCCTACGATTTTGATCTCTCCGGACTGGTGGACAGCGAATATGCCCAACCCCATAAGGACCTCAATCAAAGTCATGTCAAGGAGCGCGTTTTCATTTGCAGTACCATGGAGGAGGGCGATCTGGAGGAACTGGTGGAGGTGTTCCAATCCCGCAAACCGTACTTCTACCAGATCGTTGAAGATTTTCCCTATATGGGAAAGCGCGATAAAAAAAACGCAATGCGATACCTGGACGGGTTTTTCAAGACGCTGGAAAATCCCCAAAAGTGGCAGAAATACTTCATAGAGCAGGCATTCCCATACGACTGGTAGGGGAGCGGGATGGCATCTATCTGATTATTTCCCGAAGCACCTTTATTTTTCAGGCGGATTCTCTTATCTTTGCATCCGCTTGAGAGATGGGGGGGAACCTAAAACGAATGGATTGTGGTTTCTCCGGATGAAAGGCTCCGTGGCTCAACTGGATAGAGCACCTGACTACGGATCAGGAGGTTCCAGGTTCGAATCCTGGCGGAGTCACTGCGCAGCCGGGATGAGAAGTTTATCCCGGCGATGCAGTCGTGGGGAGCGAAGCGACCTTACGAATGCACAGTCGGGAAATCCTGGCGGAGTCACTGCGCAGCCGGGATGAGAAGTTTATCCCGGCGATGCAGTCGTGGGGAGCGAAGCGACCTTACGAATGCACAGTCGGGAAATCCTGGCGGAGTCACTG
>JAJDFU010000583.1:4687-8074 GCA_020528935.1 Saprospiraceae bacterium
GGGGAGCGAAGCGACCTTACGAATGCACAGTCGGGAAATCCTGGCGGAGTCACTGTTGTATTTCACGAAGCGGGGTCAGGCTGCGCTTCGATTGTTGGAAAAGACGAAGGTATCATGTCAAAAGTATGCCAGCTTTCGGGAAAACGCCCGGTATCGGGACATCGGGTTTCGCACTCCAATCGGAAGACGAAGCGCCGTTTTTTGCCCAATTTGCACAAGAAGCGGTTTTACATTCCCGAGAAAGACCAGTGGGTAGAACTGAAGGTGTCCACCACTTCCCTGCGCACCATCAACAAGCTCGGTATTTACGCCTACCTGAAAAAATTGCAGAAAAAGGGCGTGGACGTCGGCATTGACCTCTAAGCCTGTAAAAGCGAATACGCATGGCCAAGAAAAGCAAAGGCAACCGCATACAGATCATCCTGGAGTGCACAGAGCACAAAGAATCGGGCATGCCGGGTACATCCCGTTATGTGACCGAGAAAAACCGCAAGAATACACCCGATCGGCTGGAGCTGAAAAAATACAACCCCATCCTTAAGCGGATGACCCTCCATCGCGAGATCAAGTAAGGGAACCTTTTTCGGCTTTCTGCGATTGAATCAAGTGTTCTATTCATTCAAAAAACTTTCAGCATGGCTAAAGTATCCAAGAACGCCCGGGTAGCCCAACGCGCTGCCAATGCCGGTTCGGGTCGCGATTTCGTAAAAGTGGTCCAAAGTGTAAAGGATCCAAAGACCGGCAAGTATTCCTACAAGGAATTGATGATCCACAAGGATAAAGTGAAAGAGTTTTTCGCCAACTCCAAATAAGGGGCGCCTGCTCTTTCCACTCTTGCATGCCAACACAAAGAGGCTTTTCTGCAGTCAGGAAAGCCTCTTTGTATTTCGGCTTGCTCTCCGATCCATCGCATGTCCATCGCACAAATTCGCCATATGAGCTTTTTTAACAAGTTTTTCAGCCAAGAAAAAAAAGAGGACCTCGACAAAGGCCTGGAGAAAACCAAGACCAACTTTCTGGGCAAACTCACCAAGGCCGTTGCCGGGAAATCCACCGTAGATGAGGAGGTGCTGGACGAGTTGGAGCAGGTTCTCATTTCCTCCGATGTTGGCCTGGACACCACGGTGAAGATCATCGAGCGCATCGAGGAGCGGGTGGCCCGCGACAAATACCTGGGCACCGGGGAGCTCAATGAGATCCTGCGCGATGAGATCGTCCAGCTGCTGGCCGAGAACAATACCGAAGATATCGAAGACTTCACTCTGCCTTCCGCGGCCAGGCCCGTGGTGATCATGGTGGTGGGCGTCAATGGGGTGGGAAAGACCACCACCATCGGCAAGCTGGCCTGGCAGTACAAAAACCAAGGCAAGAAAGTGGTACTTGGGGCCGGCGACACCTTCCGGGCAGCTGCCGTGGACCAGCTCAAGATCTGGAGCGAGCGCGTGGGCTGCGACTTTTTCAGCAAGGGCATGCATACCGATCCCGCGGCGGTAGCCTATGAAACGGTACAATACGCGCAGCAGCACGACTGCGATGTGGCCATTATCGATACTGCTGGGCGCCTGCACACCAAGATCAACCTGATGAAAGAGCTGACCAAGATCCGCCGTTCCATCAGCAAGAGCATGGAAGGCGCCCCGCACGAGGTACTTCTGGTCCTGGATGCCACTACCGGCCAGAACGCCATCGAGCAGGCCCGTCATTTTACGGAAGCCACCGAGGTGAGTGCATTGGCCCTGACCAAGCTGGACGGTACGGCCAAGGGGGGCGTGGCTATTGGCATTTCAGATATCTTCAAGGTGCCCATCAAATACATCGGCGTAGGCGAGGCCATCGACAAACTTCAGGTCTTCAACAAGCGCGCTTTTGTGGATTCGCTTTTTGAGCAATGAACGGGCTTAGGGGAGGTATTCCTGCCAGAACAACTCGTCGTGCGGGCAGCCCCCCACAAACTGGTTGCGCAGGTAAAACCGGAGGATGAGCTCGCCCCGGCCTACCAGAAAGGCATTGCTGTAGGTAGCGACCAGTTCTTCTACCGGCTCTCCGGTGGAGGACAATACCTCTACCTGGGAGCTGAGCGCCTGCACCCGGTATCCTTCGGGTATCTTGTCGAGGGAAAAATCCGCTTTATCCGGCGGCACGCGGCCTGCTTCCATGCTGCAGCCAATGATCTGCCGGGAACTCTCCAATACATCCAGGGGTTCCAAAGACCCACAGTTTGCCAGAAGGCTGTCGAGGTTGAGGAGGTGAGGAGGTTGCTCGCAGCTGATGTAAACGGATCCGTAGCGAACCTCCGGCGCAGGCAGGCGAGTGGTCGGATTGTCGCAGGCAGACAGCCCGGCGAAAAGCAGTAGAAAAGGGACGTACCTCGTTTTCACGACTTGTTCATTTACCTGAATAACAAATTGCAGCTAAAATGGTGCAATGGCAAGGCGTAAATACAACCAAAGGCAATCAATTGTCCGGTAGTTGCTGAATGAGAAGGGTGGGCGTATCCCTGTGGAGTTTTGGAAACCATGCGAACCGGCCGCTATGGCCGGCCCGATCGGCTCCATTTCCGGCATCCGTCAAGTATTCCCGGCCACGTAGTCGGCCAGGTACTGAAAATGCCGGCCCAGCTTGCCGCCTTGCGCGATGGTGGCCCGCTCCAGCATTTGGCTTTCCGGCTTGAAGAACTCGGGCAGTACGTGCTGCAGGAACATATCGCCGAACGCCTGCGAGGCATCGCGCGGCAATTCGCTGGGCAGGTTGTCGATCGTCATCATGTCGATCACATTCTCTTGATGAGGCTGGGTCTCGTCACCGCTTTGGGGATCGAAGCCGAAAATGGGATCGGCTATGGTGGTGGCCCGCAGGGTGGCGGGAATGGAAGATTCCGGCGCGATGTCGCAGGTCACATCGGCGATGACCCGGATGCGAAAGTCCGCATCGGCCATCTCCTCCCGGCTGAAGAAGGCCGGCGCGCGCTTGTCCCAGAAGATGCCGTTGATCATGATATCCGCCCGCCGGCTGTAGGGCTGGAAGGCGTTTTCGTAGCGGCCGGGATGGTCGAAAAAGTCTTGCATATCGAAGGCGTGATCGCCCCGGGGCTGCACGTAGTGCTCGGGCCCGAGCTGGGTGAATACGGCTTCGGCATAGTCTTTTTCCAGAAAGTCTTCCGGTTCCACCTGCCGGATGCCCATATCGCGCAGCACCTCGGCGGCCCCGTTGCCCACCCGGCCTGTGCCGGTAAGCACAATCTTGACGGCCGGCAGGGACAGCTCGCGATAGGCGGCCCGGGCCTCGGCGTAATCCCGAAAGTCTTTCATGCGCGCCAGCTCGAAGGCACCTTGTCGCCGGGCGTTGGTTTAAAGCCCGTTTGGGGGGCCTACCCTGCCGGCCAAGCGG
>JAJDFU010000551.1 GCA_020528935.1 Saprospiraceae bacterium
ATACTGCATCATGAAAGTGGAGCAATTGTATACCGGCTGCCTGGCCGAAGCGGCTTATTACATCGAAAGCAAAGGCGAGGCCGTCATCATTGACCCCCTGCGCGAGACCGATCCCTACATCGAGCGCGCCAAAGAAGACAACGCCAAGATCAAATACGTACTGGAAACCCACTTCCACGCCGACTTCGTCAGCGGCCACATCGACCTGGCCGAGAAGACCGGCGCCACCATCGTATTCGGCCCCACGGCCGAGCCCAACTTTGAAGCCCATATCGCCGAGGACGGCGAGGAGCTGAAGGTGGGTGACGTCACCATCAAAGTGCTGCACACGCCGGGCCACACCATGGAAAGCACGACCTATCTGCTGCGCGATGAGGACGGCAAGGACTATGCCATCTTCACCGGCGACACCCTCTTCCTGGGCGACGTGGGCCGCCCCGACCTGGCCGTGAAAACGGACCTGAGCCGCGAAGACCTGGCCGGCCACCTGTACAACAGCCTGCGCAATAAGATCATGCCCCTGGCCGACGACGTGATCGTCTATCCCGGCCACGGCGCCGGCTCGGCCTGCGGCAAGAAGATGAGCAAGGAAACCTGGGGGTACCTGGGCGAGCAGAAAAAGACCAACTACGCCCTGCGCCCCGACATGGGCAAGGAAGAGTTCGTCAAGGAAGTGACCGAAGGCCTGGTAGAACCGCCCCAGTACTTCCCCAAAAACGCCGTGATGAACAAGATGGGCTACGACAGCTTCGACGAGGTGCGCGAGCGCGGCCTGCAGGCCCTGAGCCCCCGCGCCTTTAAAGCGGCCTGGGAAGGCGAAGGCGCCCTGGTGATCGACACGCGCCACCAGGATGATTTTGCCAAGGGCTTCATCCCCGGCTCCATCTTCATCGGCATTGACGACAACTTCGCCCCCTGGGTAGGTGCTCTCATCCCCGACCTGAAGCAGCCCATTCTCTTTGTGGCGGACGAAGGCCGCGAAGAAGAAGTGGTCACCCGCCTCTCCCGCGTGGGCTACGACAACGCCATCGGCTACCTCGAGGGCGGCTTCGAAGCCTGGAAAAAGGCCGGCGAAGATGTGGATACCGTAGAAGAGATCTCAGCCGAAGAATTGGCCAAGCGTTTCCAGCGCGAAGACCTGAGCGTGCTGGACGTGCGCAAGATCAGCGAATACGACGAACAGCACGTGGTAGGTGCCCAAAACTTCCCGCTCGACTTCATCAACAAGAACATGAGCGAGATCAAGGACGACACCACCTACTTCCTGCACTGCCAGGGCGGCTACCGCTCCATGATCACTACCTCTATTCTCAAGTCGCGCGGCTTCGAGAACGTGATCAACATCCAGGGCGGCTTCGAAGCCCTGCAGGAAACCGACCTGCCCCTCACCGAATTTGTGGAGCAGGCCACGGAGCTGTAAACGGCATACATTGTTCGATTTTCATTGGAAAGGGTTGGCCTCTTCAGGGGGCCAGCCTTTTTTGGTTGGTGGAATCCCGGACGGGTAGGGGATGAGACGTTCGGGCCGGGGGAAAATCCATGACCAAAAGCCCAAAGCCCGAGCCGGCATGCCAACAGCCGGATGGGATCCCCTGAGCCCGTACCCAGCCATCCGTTCACCCTCCTATTCCATCTGTGTCTGCAGCCCGATAAAAGCCCCCAGGATGAAGGAAAGCATCAGAAAGTTAACCAGGCTGCCGAGCAGCAAGACAAGCAGGGTCCGCCATCCGAACCTCCAGCCGCCGAACCCGAAAAAGGTCCGGTAAAAGGCGACCATCCCGGATATGAACAGCAAAAGGGTGAGTGCCGCCTGGGCGCCGGCCGGGAGCACCCACTGCAGGGGGAACAATACGAAAAGCAGGGCATTCCAGGCCGACACAAAGTAGGCATGCAGCACCAGGTGTTCGGCATAGTTGAAGGGCCGGGGGAAAAACAGGCGGGTAAAGCCGCTGAAGATGGGAATGCTCAGCCAGAGAAATACGTTGAAATAACCCAGCAGGGTGAGCCGTAACTGTTGGCGTTCGCCGGACCCGATATCGTCCAGGGCATCCACAAACCCGCTGAAGAAATCATTGACCCAGGTAGAGCGAAGCAGGGCAAACAGGGCCAGGGCCGTCAGGATCAACAAAAACCGGAATGGCGGTGTGTAGCGCTGCCGGTTGGGCCCCAGATAATCGAGCACGGCCTTCCCGCCCCGGCTGTACAATCGGAGCAGTGTAAAGAAAAAGCCCCGTTCCAGATCAAAGGCGTTCAAGATCGCTTTCAATACGCTGCGCATGCTAATGCGCTCCAAGCGGTCGGTGCGCTCCTGTACGATGGGGTAATCAAAGGGGTGCGATTCGGATCTTTTCTCCGTCAAGATGCTCCGGGTTTTGATTGCAAAGGTACGCCTTACGCCATTCCCGCTGCCCGCAGGACTCTCCCCTGTGACCCGCATCACGAAATTTGCCGGAGGGGATCCCGACCTTTGTATGCGTACCGGGTTCTAAAGATCCGGTTCCTTTATTCACCAAAAAAATCGAACGATGAACCTGTCCGATATCATCAAAGACCCCAACGCTACGCTGATCGATGTGCGCGAACCTTCCGAATTTGCAGGCGGCCATGTCGAAGGCTCCCTGAACATTCCGCTGGGTCAGGTCCCTCAGCGCATCGCTGAGATCAAGGAAATGCCCCGTCCCTTGCTGCTTTTCTGCCGCAGCGGCAACCGCAGCGGCATGGCCGTGTCCATGCTGCAGGCCAACGGCCTGGAAGAGGTGTACAACGCCGGTGCATGGGACGATGTGGCCTACCTGCGCGAAGAAGTACCGGCCA
>JAJDFU010000618.1 GCA_020528935.1 Saprospiraceae bacterium
GCTCGATCTATGCTCACTGCGCACACGCTCACCCGCGATCGCTCGGCCGCCCTGTTCGAGGAGGCCAAGCACTATTTTCCCGGCGGGGTCAACTCGCCGGTCCGGGCCTTCAAATCGGTTCATGGGCCGCCCCTGTTCATCCGGGAAGGGGACGGCTGCCGCGTGGTGGACGAGGACGACAATACCTTCCTGGACTTCTGCTGTTCCTGGGGGCCGCTCATTCTGGGGCACAACCACCCGGCCGTGCGCGAGCAGGTGACGGAGACGGTAGCCAAAGGCACCTCCTTCGGCACGCCCACCCGCCTGGGCAACGAGTTGGGCAAGCTCATCCTGGACCACCACCGCTACATTGAGCGCCTGCGCTTTGTGAGCTCGGGCACCGAAGCCGTCATGTCGGCCATACGGCTGGCGCGCGGCATTACGGGGCGCAGCAAGGTGATCAAATTCGAGGGCTGCTACCACGGCCACGTGGACTCCCTCCTGGTCAAGGCCGGCTCGGGCCTGGCCACCTTCGGGGTGAGCACCTCGGCCGGCATCCCCGAATCTTTTGCGCAGGAGACCATCGTACTGCCGCTGGACGAACCCGACCTGCTGGACCAGGCCCTGCGCGAGCACGGCGACGACGTGGCCTGCATCATCGCGGAGCCCGTGCCGGCCAACAACGGCCTGTTGCTCCAGCAGCAGTCCTTCCTGCAGTGCCTGCGCCTGAAGTGCTACAAATACGGCTGCCTGCTCATCTTCGACGAGGTCATCTCCGGCTTCCGCATCGGCTTTGAAGGGGCCGCCGGCCATTACGACATTCAGCCCGACATCCTCACCTACGGCAAGATCATCGGCGGGGGCATGCCCGTGGGTGCCTATGCCGGCAGCGCCGAGGTGATGAGCCATGTCGCCCCGGAAGGCCCCGTTTATCAGGCGGGCACCCTCTCGGCCAATCCCGTGGCCATGGCAGCCGGCTACGCCACCCTGAAGCAGTGCCTGCAGCCGGGCTTCTACGAGGAGCTGGAGGGCAAGACCACCGCCTTTGTGGAGCGCATCCAGGCCCACTGCGACGCCAGGGGCTATCCGGTGCACATTCCGCATATCGGCTCCATCTTCTGGATGGCTTTCAGCCGGGAGGCGCCCATACGCCGGGCCGATCAGATCCGGACCGACAGTATGGACCATTTCAAGAACCTGCATCGCGAGCTGTTGGATCGCGGCCTCTACCTGGGCCCCTCCGGCTATGAGGTGGGCTTTGTGTCGGCCGCTCACAGCGAGGCCGACCTGGCCGAGGCCGCCGCGCTGATCTGCGATGCCCTGGACAATCTGAGCCTATGAAAGGGAACGTCCGCCTCCGGCTGCTATCCCTGATCGTCATTGCCTACATGATGCTGGCCTTCGCCTGGTGGAGCGTGCTGCTCTACACCAAAAACCGCGATGCCTTCGAGGCCAAGCGCGAGCTGCTGAAGATGGGCATGGTCGCGGAAGGCCTGGTGGTTTCCGAAGCGGATTTCTACCGGAGTCCTCGCTACCTGAACCTGGAAGAGCAGTATCGCCGGCAGGAACTGATGATCCTGGGGGAGGCGGCGGTCTTTGTCATCAGCCTGGTGATCAGCATCTGGCTCATCAACCGCGCCTACCAGAAGGAAGTGCTCACCGCCCAGCAGCAGCGCAACTTCCTGTTGTCCATCACCCACGAGCTGAAGTCGCCCCTGGCTTCCATCCGCCTGGTGCTGGACACCCTGGCCAAGCACAAGCGCCTGCAGCCCAGGCAGGAAGAAGGCCTCATCCGCAACGGCCTGCAGGAAACCGAGCGCCTGCACGGCCTGGTCAACGACCTGCTGCTGTCGGCCCGCCTGGAGTCGGCCTATCAGCCCGATCGCGACCGCATCAACCTGCGGGAGCTCTTCCAGGAGGTGCTTTCCAACCTGGAGACCAAATACCCCCGGGCCGACTTTTGCTTCGAGGAAAAACACCCCATCGAGAACCTGCGCGGCGACCGGGCCGGATTGACCAGCATGGCGTACAATCTGCTGGAGAACGCCGTGAAGTATTCTCCGGGTACGCCCCGGGTTTCGGTAAGGATAGATACCGAAAACGGGTATGCCGTCATTGAAGTGGCCGATCGCGGCATCGGCATACCCGAAAAGGAGAAAAAGCGGGTGTTCGAGAAGTTCTACCGCGTGGGCAATGAGGATACGCGCGCAACAAAGGGCACGGGTCTCGGTTTATACATCATACATCAAATCGTGAAAGCTCATAATGGGCATATCCAAGTCTATGACAACGAACCACAAGGAACCGTATTTAAGATCCGCCTCCCCCTCGAACGGGAGCCCAGCTCAAAGTCCGAAGAACATGCGCATCCTGCTGGTTGAAGATGAAGAGAACATCCGCGATGCCGTCAAGCTGAACCTGGAAATGGAGGGCTACGAGGTGGTCGCTACCGGCGAAGGCAAGCAGGCCCTGAAATACACCCGGGAGCAACACTTCGATCTGCTGCTGCTGGACATTATGCTGCCCGAAGTGGACGGCTACCAGATCCTGGAGCAGGTGCGCCTCACCAATCTGGACGTACCGGTCATCTTCCTCACTGCCAAGGATGCCGCCGCCGACCGCGTGGCCGGCCTCAAGCGCGGAGCCGACGACTACATCACCAAGCCCTTCGTGCTGGAGGAACTGCTGCTGCGCGTCAACAACCTCATCAAGCGCACCAGCAAGAATCCCGAGAATACGCCCGAAGTGTACGAATTCGGCGACAACAAAGTGAATTTCGTCACCTACGAGGCCCAGGGCAACCCCGGCACCTTCACCCTCACCAAGAAGGAGGCCATGCTGCTCAAGCTGCTGGTGGACCGCCGCAACGAGGTCGTCTCCCGCCAGCAGATCCTCCAATCCGTATGGGGCTACGACGTGTACCCTTCCACCCGCACCATCGACAACTTCATCCTCTCGTTCCGAAAATACTTCGAGAAGGATCCCAAGAATCCCGAGTACTTCCTCTCTGTGCGCGGGGTCGGCTACAAGTTTGTGGGCTGAGGGTGTGATTGGATCGCTGCCATACCGGCTCCGCTTCGATCGGCATCCCCTGATCGGGCCGCCCGCACCCTGCGGACCAGCCCGGGGCGCCCCACTGCCCGGCGACATCAAACGGAAAAGCGGCCCGGCTTGATCAGGGTGCGGGCGGCTGGAGACATTGGAATGCGTTTTAACCCGGCTGAAAACGCGATTACTTCCCCTTCCCCTGCAGCAGCACGAGCAGCGTATAGAACAGGATCTTGAAATCCAGGGCCAGGCTCATGTTCTCGATGTAGAGGATGTCGAACTTGAGGCGTTGGATCATCTGATCGACGTTGGAGGCGTAGCCGTACTTCACCTGCCCCCAGGAGGTGATGCCGGGGCGGACCTTGAGGAGGTGCTTGTAATGGGGCGCGCGCCGGGTGATGAGATCGATGTAGTAGCGGCGCTCCGGGCGCGGTCCCACCAGGCTCATGTCGCCCTTGAGCACGTTCCAGAACTGGGGCAGCTCATCCAGCCGCCATTTGCGCATCACGCGCCCCCAGGATGTGCATCGGTCGTCCTTGTCGTGGGAGAGTTGGGGTCCGTTCTGTTCGGCATCGGTAAACATGGAGCGAAACTTGTAGATCTGAAAAGGCTTGCCGTTCAGCCCGATGCGCTCTTGCCTGAAGAGGATGGGCCCGGGCGAGGACATGCGCACCCGGATGGCGACGTACAGATAAAGCGGCGCCAGCAGCACCAGCATGACCGCCGAGGTCACCACGTCGACCAGGCGCTTGACCAGGCGCTGCCATTTGGGCATGAGGTCGCGCTGGATCTCGATGAGCACTGCCCCGTACAGGTGGTTCATCTTCACGGTGCCCAACAGGATGTCGTACATATCGGGGATGATCTTCACCAGCAGCTCCTCGTCGAAGTCGAAGAGGATGTTGAGGATCTCGCTGAGGCGGTTGTGCTCGGAGGTCTCGATGGCCACGATCACCTCCTCGATGCCGTACTCGGGTACGATCCGGTGGATGTCCTCGATGCGGCCCAGTTTGGGCAGGTGCTGTTCGAGTCCGCTGCTCGACTGGCCGTTGGTGTCGATAAAGCCCAGGAAGTGGTAGCCCAGCTTCTTTTCGCGGCTATGGATCTCCTCGTACAGTTCCAGCGCATTCTGATTGCCGCCGATGAGCAGGGTGTTGAAGGTGATCGCTCCGGCCTTGAGCCGCCGGCTGGCACGCGTGAGGATGATCATGCGCACGATGGCCGTTATGAGAAAGTGCAGGCTGAAGAGGGTGAGGAAAGAATGGTAATAGGTGGTGTAGTTGGTGACGAAGTCGTCCAGGATGAGGGTGAAAAAGAGGAAGAGCACCCCCAGAAAGCTCAGGAAAAAAGTGCGCGCCAGGGTTGCCATGCGCGAGAGGCGGTAGATGTCGCGATACTGGTCGAAGATGGAATAGAAAAGCACCCAGCCGGTGGGAATGAGCAGTACCCCGTACCAGAAATTGGGATCCTGAAACATGGCCCAGTCCCAGTCGGGATTTTCCAGGCGCTTGCGGTAAATGAAAAATAAGGCCCAGGCAAGCATGGCCGCGCCGAAATCGCCGGCTTTATAGAAGAAGGTATGCCACTTGCGCTTGCGGGTCATCATGAGCGAGGGCCGCTTAAAAATGTACGAGTTTGATGTTGTCCAGGTACACGCGGGCTACGCCGTCGGGGCCCAGCTGCTGGGGGTCGGTCAGGAAGGCTTCCAGTACGATCTGCACGCTGCCGAACTGGCCCTGCTGCAGCAGCCCGCCCAGCGAGAAGTAGATCTTGTTCCATTCCGTATTGGGCAGGAAGCCCGCATCCAGGGCGACGGTGGGAAAGCCGGGCACATCGGGCTGGCCGGCCACTCCCACCGCCACGGGCACATCGCTGCGGTAGTCCATTTCTACGTACACCTGCGGACTGAGGGCCGTGAGGTTGCTGTACGATCCTATGGTGGCCAAGCGGACCACCGTGTTGAGGGTATCCAGCTCAATGCGGCCGGCGTACTCGCCTTCGAAGACCTCGGCCGTGCTGCGTTCGATACCCTCGAAGACGGCCAGATCATCCTCGAAATCCTCGACGAAGGCAAACTGGGTCTCCTCCAGGTAGCGGAATTCGACCGGGGGAAGCGTATCGGTCTCGCCCGGCACCAGCTCGCGGGTGAAGGTGGCGGGCGCGTAAAAGGGGTAGATGTTGGGATCCAGGGTGATGCCGTTGTCCCGTATGCCGGCCTGCAGCCGGATCTCGGCAGAGCCTTCGGTCAGGATGGGAACGGCATTGGGGATCCGGTAGGCGCCGAGCGACTGGCCGTCGACCGTAAGCCACAATTCCCGGATGTTGTCCGAACTGCTGCCTTCTTCCGGGCTGGTCTCCACGGAAAAGGCGGGAATGTAGATGAAAGCGGGAATGGGTTCTTCGGGATTGATGATGTCGCAGGCCGCCAGGCCGAGTGCGGTCATCACCACCCATGCAAGTGTACTCCTTCTCATAGGCGTGTGCATTATCCGAGGTGCGTCTGCACCCGTTCGTCGATCTCCCGGGCAATCTCGTGGGCCACCTTCAGCGCCTGATAGCCGTCCTCGATATGGACTCTGGGCCGGGTCCCCTGGTTTATGCTGTCCGCAAAGGTCTCCAATTCCATTTTGATGGCGTTCACCGGTTCGATAGAGGGCATGAACACATGGATGTGCCGCTTGCCGTCCGGGGTGTCCAGGTCCAGCAAATTGCCTTCGCGGGGCAGGGCGGCATCGCCCTCGTCGTACAGGCGCACCACCTGGGCTTCCTTACTCAGGAAGTCGAGGCTGATGTAGGCGTCTTTCTGAAAAAAGCGCAGTTTGCGCATCTGCTTGAGGGAAATGCGGCTGGCCGTCAGGTTGGCCACGGCCCCGTTCTCAAATTCCAGGCGCGCATTGGCGATGTCGGGCGTGGCGCTCACCACGGCGACGCCGCTGGCTGATATGCGGCTTACCGGGGCCTCCACCATGCTCAGTACGATATCGATGTCGTGGATCATCAGGTCAAGGATGACGGATACATCCGTGCCGCGGGGGTTGAACAGGGAAAGCCGGTGCGCTTCGATGAACATGGGCGCTACAGGCATATTGTCCAGCGCAAGCAGCGCCGGATTGAAGCGCTCTACATGCCCCACCTGTACCTGTACGCCGTATTCCTTGCTGAGCCGAACCAATTCGGCCCCCTCTTCCACAGTGTGGGTGAGGGGTTTTTCGATGAAGAGGTGCTTGCCCTGGCGGATGCATTCGGCCGCCAGCTCGTAGTGGGTGGTGGTGGGCGTTACGATGTCCACCACATCTACGACATCCAGCAACGCCTGAAGATCGGTGAACCGCCGGGCATCATACGCCTCCTGAGCTTGGCGGGCGTGCTCGTCGTCGGGATCATAGAATCCCGCCAGCTCGTAATGCCCCTTGGCCAGATGAATGCATTTCAAGTGAATTTTTCCCAGATGGCCTACGCCCAAAAGCCCGATCTTCAGCATGGTGGTCCAAACGGTTCAAGCAATGATAGAAGCGGGCTAAAAGTACGGGAATTTTCCCTTTCCCCTAATCCTGCATCCGGGTGAAAGGTGGATCAGCGGTAATACATAAGAATGCCTCCGAAGAGAGTGATGAGGGCAAGCAGGACGGTAGCCATGCGAATGGAGCGGCGCAGGTTGTCGCTGAACGCTTCGATCTCCTTCACCATATGGGGGTAGCGGGGATGGATCTCCGCCTCCCGGCGCTCCCGGTTGAAGACGTGCTGAATCTCAAATTCCACCCGGTTTTGAACCAGCTGGCGATAGGCCTTCAGCACGCGCGCGCGAAAGTAGAGGTTGACGAACAGCATGGCCGCAAACAGGATAGCCACAATGGTGATGAGCAGGGCGTACATGGCGGAAAGCTTCGTTGGTAGTGCTAGGGGGTAAAACGCTGGAAAGGGGTAGGAGTTGGCCCCCGGCCTGCGAAAAGCCGGCGGCCAACGCTCCCCGTCAATCAAATACAGCCACCACCACCCCGTCGGTTTCCGAGCGCAGGTTCGGTACTGCCAGCGTTCGGCCGTTGAAGGTGATGGATACGGAAGCCGGCGAAGCCGTGGGGATGAAGACGTCGACCCCGGTCAGGAAAGGGGCCAGGTTGAACAGGCCGTGCACCGCTCCGCTGGTGCTCTGGTCGCCGTCGTCGTACAGAAAAAAGGCGATGTTGGTGGCCTCCGCCGGGGCCAGTTCCTGGGTGGAAAGTTCGAGCGTGTCCACCAGCAACTGATCGCGGCCGTGGATCACGGCCTGGGAGGAGGCAAAGAGGGCCAACACCGTCTGGTTGTCGTCCCTGGGCAGGGCCGACAGCAGCAGTCCGGCCGTGGAGCCGGGCCCGGGCAGGGTGCGCAAGTACACTAGCGGGTTGGAAGCCGAAAAGCCCTCCCGGTAGTAGTGTACGGGACGGTTGTCCGGATCGGCCGGCGTGACGAAGAATTCGTAGGGCGTATTGGCTTCCACCTCCAGTGGCCCCCAGTTGCCCGTGGCGTCAATGGTAAAGGCGGCATCCGGGCTGCCCGACAGGCGATTGCCGGTAGCTGCGTCCAGGGCGTATACCTCCACCGTAGCCCCGTCCTGCGGGCTGTTCTCGCCCAGGTCCACCACGCGACCGCCAATCTCGACGGGATCGGAGGGCTCAGGTTCTACACGGACCGGCATGCTGCCGCCGCTGAAGTGGGAGTACATGGCCTCGAAGGTCTCGGCGCTGGTGGCGATCTGGTAGTGGTCCTGGCCGGCAAAGGAGCTGTTCGTCGCGCCGGGGATGTCGCCTTTGTCGTCAATGACGGTATCGTCCGGGCTCCAGCTGTTGGCCGTAGGGAGCTTGGCGCCGGGTGGGCCGGGCAGGCTGTCGATCAGGAAACAGCCGATATGGGCACACAAGGCCACCTTGGCGGCCCAACCCGCCCCGCTCCGGCAGGGTGAACGCAGGCCGCCCCCGCCCCAATCCCCCGCCAGCCGCACGCTTTCGGACACCTGCCGCCGCCACCCCCGCCCCCACCGGACCCCACCGGGCCC
>JAJDFU010000127.1 GCA_020528935.1 Saprospiraceae bacterium
CCCAGCGTTCGTCTTCCAACGCGTTTAGGATGTGCCCCGGCAACCTGGGGCAGCTGGAAACGGGTTGGGCCCTCGAACCTGGCAGCGGCATCACCATCATGTCGTACAGCTATGTCGTCGGCAACCAAAGCCACTCGGGCGCCGACCTGGATGTGTTCATCGTGGGTTCAGTCGTGCAGATTACCGATTGCACCCGCAACTCGCTCGACAGAACCTTCGGCACCCTCACGGCCACTTCCAATGTGGAGCCCGAGGTGAGCCTGCCCTACGTCGACGGCTTCTTCATCCCCATCAGTACGCCCTTTGAGCTCACCGCCCAGGCCACCGATGCCAACGGCGATGAGCTGACCTATTCCTGGGAGCAGTACAACCTGGGCCCCATAGCGCCCCTGGGTGATCCGATCGGCGACGGACCATCCTTCCGGGTTTTTGCCCCGAAGTCCAATCCCAGCCGGATGTTTCCCCGGCCGGAGGTACTCACGGTCAACTCGTTCTCCCGTGAGGAGGTCCTGCCCTCCTACAACCGCAACCTGACCTTCCTCTGCGGGGTGCGCGGCAACCATCCGGAGGGGGGCTGCACCGTGTGGGAGGAGGTGAGCTTTGAGGCTACCGAATCGGCTGGCCCCTTCCGGGTAACAAGCCCCAATACCGGCAATGTGGTCTGGAAGCAGGGCGAATACCGGGAAGTCACCTGGGACGTTGCCAATACCGACAATCCGCTCGTCAATTGCCAGCTCGTGAACATCCGCCTATCCCTGGACGGCGGCTTTACCTACCCACACACCCTGGTGGCAGGGACACCCAACGACGGATCGGCCTTTGTACCCGTGCCGAAAGTGCTCAGCGACAAGGCCCGCATACGGGTAGAGGCCTCGGACAATATCTTTTTCGATCTTTCCAATCAAAACTTCCGCATCGAACCCGCAGAAGCCCCGACTTATACCGTGGAGCTCGATCCCGCCTACCGCCGCACTTGCCTGCCGGGCGGGGCGGAGGTCCTCGTGCGCACCGATTCCATACTGGGCTTTGCGGATACGATCTCGCTGGACATCAGCTCGGCTCTGCCCGGCGGCGTGACCGCCAGCTTCGACAAGACCCAACTGTTGCCCTCGGATTCGGCTACTCTGAGTCTGGACTTCAGCGGGGTAACCCAGACCCAGGAGTTTGAAGTGGTGATCCGGGCAGTGGCGGCCGATGCCGATACGGCTCTCCGAACGGTAGCCTTCAGGCTGGTATCCAATGACTTCAGCGATCTCGCGCTCGAGAGCCCCGTGGACGGCCAGTCCGGCATCGTGCTTTCCACCGATTTCGACTGGTCCGACAGCGGCAATGCCGAGCGCTACAATTTCCAGCTGGCCACCAATCCCGCCTTCGGCCCCCATGTGATCGAATCGGCTGAGAACCTGATCGCCAGTGCATACCAGCTGAATGCGCTGCTGGAAGAAAACACCCTGTACTACTGGCGCGTGCAGCCCGTCAACGAATGCGGAGCCGGCGACTGGAGCCTGCCCGACGGCTTTCACACCAACAATGCCGTTTGCTCTCCCCTTTCGCCAAACGACACTCCCATAAGCATCTCCGGAACGGGGACCCCCACGGTGGAGTCCTCTATATTCGTCACGACCACGGGTACGCTGAACGACGTCAACATCCCCCGGATCACAGGGAATTATCAACCGGTGAACAGCCTCCGCATAACACTGGTGAGCCCGTCGGGCACGTCGGTGGTTCTCTTTGACGAAGACTGTGGCAATACGGTCAACCTGAATACCGGCTTTGACGACGATGCGCCCTCAGCCATCCTTTGCCCTCCCGACGACGGCATCGTAGTGCAGCCCGTCCAGCCTCTGGCTACACTCACCGGTGAATCGCTGCAGGGGCAGTGGAAGCTGCGGTTGCAGGTAGCGACCCCCGGTTTCGGAGGGGGCGGCGGCCTGGACGACTGGCGACTGGAGTTCTGTGCCAATGTGACGCCCAAAAACCCCGTGCTGGTGCGCAACGACACCCTCTTCACGCCGCCCGCTGTCGTCAATACCATTCTGGACAGCCAACTGCGAGTGGAAGATGAAGACAATCCCGCCGACCAGCTCACTTACACCCTGGTGGCAGTGCCCCGGCACGGCACCTTGAGGGACCGGAACCGCGAGCTGAAGGTGGGAGATACCTTTACGCAAACGACTATTGACATCGGGGCTTTGCTCTACGAGCACAACGGCGACGACAACGCGCTGGACCAATTCGTATTCACGGTGCAGGACGGCACCGGCGGCTGGCTGCCCAAGCAGTTCTTCAACATCAGGATGGACGAGGATGCCACGGTAAGTACGGAGGAGGTGACTGCTGCCCCGCTGGAGGTGCGGCTATTCCCCAACCCGGCCAGGGACGAGATCAACCTGCTCTTCGAAGGGGCCCGAAGCGGGCGAACCGAAGTGCGCCTTTTCAACCTGCAGGGACAACTGCTCCAATACCAGCCCTTTGCCGGAGCGCAACAACTGATCACGCTCTCTACGGCGCAGCTTCCGGCCGGGCTCTACGTCGTGCACATCCTGCAGGGAGAACGAATGGTCGCCAAGCGGGTTAGCATACAGCGCTGATACCAATACCTCGCCGGTCAGCAGCCCGCGTTGGAGGAGCCCCCGGGGTTTCGGGCAAATGCGGTTTTCAGGACGATCTGCCTGACGGCAGGGCCATTATACACATCTCCGAGCCCCCGAGCCCGTCATAGATCTCGTATGCCGTCTACTGCGTGAACAACGCCCAGAACACGAACCACAATAATGGAAACAGATCACACACTAGAGAAACA
>JAJDFU010000653.1:0-4747 GCA_020528935.1 Saprospiraceae bacterium
CCATGCGTGGTCATGCCTGTTTTTTTAAGCAATGAAAATCCTTCTTTTGCGGCTGCACGAACTACCGAAACTACGTTTCTCGGGTCTTGCCTGTGTGCTGGCCGGTGGAGTGCTGCAGGCCTGCGCCCCGGAGAAGCCGGACCCCCAGTCCGCTCCGCGGGAGCTGTTGCAGCACTACCTGGAGATGGTGGATGAAAACCGCTACGAGCGGGCGCGCGAGCTGTCCACGCCGGCCGAGCGAGCCCGCCTGCGGGAAGTAGAAACGCTGCTGGCCGGCGAGCCCGCCGACAGCAGCCTGCTGAATACGGAGATCCTGGATATGAACTGCATCACCGGCCGGGATACGGCCATCTGCCGTTGCCTGCTCCAGGACCAATACGCCGAAGCCTATGTGCAGTATTTCCGCATGCTGAAACTCCGGCAGGCCTGGTATATGGATGCGCCGCTGTCCGAATGGGAAATCGAGCAATTTGACCGCCGGCTAAGCACAGAAAACCCACAAACAGAGTCGTACGAGTGATACCCAAGCAAATCGGATTGTTCTTCGGTTCGTTCAATCCCGTACATGTGGGGCATATGATCATCGCGAACTACATGGCCACCCAAACTCCGCTGGACGAGGTCTGGATGGTCGTTTCGCCGCAAAACCCCCTCAAGCCCAAGGCCACCCTGGCACGCGATTACGATCGCCTGCATCTGGTGCAACTGGCCATCGGCGACAACCCCCGGCTGCGGGCCAGCGATATTGAATTTGGCCTGCCCAAACCCTCCTATACCATCGATACGCTCGCCTACCTCCGGGAAAAACACCCCCATGCAGCTTTCGTGCTCATCATGGGATCCGACAACCTGGATACACTCCCCAGGTGGAAGCACTACGAATTGCTCTTGCGGGATTACCGGATCTTTGCCTACAAGCGCCCCAACCACTCCGGCGGCGACCTTGCCGGTCATCCCAACGTCCGCATCTTCGAAGCTCCGCTGATGTTCCTTTCCGCCACGTACATACGCAAGTGCCTCCGCCAGGGTAAATCGGTGCAGTACCTGGTGCCGGACGCCGTGTTCGAGTACCTGCAACAAACCAGTCTTTACCGCTAAAAGGCGACGGTTTGGGCCACGTTCAAAAAACAATATTTAGCGGCATTCCCCGGTTATAGAGCGGGCAATGTTGCACGACCTGCGATCACAAAAAACAAACCCCGCCATGCGTTATCTGTGCCTTTTTCTCTTCCTTTCTTTCGCTTCGCACTGGTCTTTTGCGCAACCCGGCCTGGCCATTGGCCAATGGCGCGATCACCTGCCGTACAGCCGGGCCCTGTGGGTGGCCCAAAGCGACTCCCTGGCCTTCTTTGCGACTGATTTCGGGCTCGTAACCATTGACAAAACAGACCGGACCACGGAATTCCTTTCTACGGTCGACGGCTTTTCGGAAGCCGATCCGTCCCGCTTGTTTTTCCACGAGGGCACGCAAACCCTGGTCATCGCCTACGGAAGCAGCTTGCTGGATCTGTGGAAACCGGATGGCATCTCTTCCATGCCGCAAATCCAGAACTTCACCGGCATTTCAGGGGACAAATCCATAAACCACATCGTGGGAAATTCCGACTCCACGATCTTACTGGCTGCCAGTTACGGGATCTCGGAAATCGATCTGCTGCGCGAGGAGTTCCGCTTTACCACCTTTACGGGCGTACCCGCCCGGGACGTAGCACTGTACCGAGACACGCTTTACCTCACCACCGCAGAGGGCATCTACCGGGCGCCGCGCAACCTGCCCAATCCGGCCGACTTCAGCCAATGGGAGCTCATGGGCCCGGAGGAAGGCTTCCCCGCCGATTACAGCGCCACAGAGCTCGCCGTTTTTGCCGACAAGCTGTACTTGGTCCAGGACGATTCCCTTTTTGCGTACCGGCCGGACGGCAGGCGCGACCTGGTGGACGTAGCCCTCCCCCAGCAGGACTTTGCCTTCCTGGCATCTTCTCCCCAACGCCTTCTGGTCGGCTACAGCCGGTGTGCGGACGGTAGCTGTGAGGCCAGCCTGAGCGTAACGGACTTGGCGGGTAGCACAATCCGGCTGGGCGGAGAATGCATCGGCGACCTGCTCTTCGGTCAGATCGATGCGGAGAATCGCATCTGGCTGGCCGACGGCTTCGACTTCCTGCGCATCATCAGCAATCTGGATGAAAACCAGTGCGAGCGCCTCGACTTCAACACCCCACCATCGGCATCCAGCTATGAGATGACGTTCTGGGAAGGCGAATTATGGCTGGCATCCGGCGCCTTGAATACCAACCTGGGCAATCGCTTCAACCGGGACGGGTTCTCTTCCTTCATCGACGGCCAATGGACCACCTACAATACGTCCTCTTACCCTATTCTCAACGGCGACCCCGAGGACTTCAACGATACATACCTGGATTTCATCGCCATAGCCGTACACCCGGCTACCGGCCACGTTTTCGCCGGCTCTTTTATGCGGGGCATAGCCGAATGGACCCGGGAGGACATGCAGGTGTACAACGAAACCAACTCCAGCCTTCAGCCCTCGGACGACCCCGACCTGGGCGGCATCGACATTCGCGTGCGCACAGCAGGCATCGCCTTCGACCGCGATAACAACATGTGGGTGACCAATACGGAAGCCCCTCTTCCCCTTGCAGTGCGCAAACCGGACGGCAGCTGGCAGAGTTTTGCCGTGTGCGGATCCCCCCGCCGCCTCTACCAGATCGACATCGACAACAGCGGCTTCAAATGGTTCACCGCCTGGACCGGAGGGCTTTACGTCTTTGACGAAGGCGATCTGGACGACCCCTCGGACGATCGCTGCCGCCTTTTCACCTCCAGCAACAGCAACCTGCCCAGCAACCGGGTGCGCTGCGTGGCGGCCGATCTGGACGGCGATGTATGGGTGGGCACCGAGCAGGGCATCGTGATTTTTGAATGCGGCGGAAGCGCCTTCGATCCCGCGATCTGTCAGGGCACCCTCCGCCCCGTCGAGCAGGATGGGTTCCTGGGTTTTTTGCTGGAAACCGAAGACGTAACCACCATAGCCGTAGACGGCGCCAACCGCAAATGGGTGGGCACCCAGAACGGAGTTTTTCTCCTCTCGCCCGACGGACGCGAAGAACTGGCCCGCTTTACTACCGGCAACTCCCCCCTACTCGACAACGCCGTCATCGACATCGCAGTGAATCCGCTCAATGGGGAGGTTTGGATAGGCACGCAGCGAGGCATCATCAGCTATCAGGCCGATGCTGTGGAAGGAG
The DNA here is from genome assembly GCA_020528935.1 of Saprospiraceae bacterium. Classification (GTDB taxonomy): domain Bacteria; phylum Bacteroidota; class Bacteroidia; order Chitinophagales; family Saprospiraceae; genus JAJDFU01. The sequence goes on from JAJDFU010000653.1 coordinate 3,267, forward strand.
GTGCGACCCATGCCGCGGAGATCGAAGTGTATCCCAACCCCGTTCGTCCGGAATACGAGGGCCCCATTACCATTCGCGGCCTGCCGCGCGATGCCGAGGTCAAGATCACCGATGTGAACGGCCGGCTGGTGTTTGAGACCATTGCCCAGGGCGGACAGGCCATATGGGACGGGCGCGACTACACCGGCCGAAAGGTTGCCAGCGGGGTATACCTCATCTTTAGTTCCAGCAATTCGAGCTTTGCGGGCTTCGACGGCCGCTCCGATGCCGCGAGTGGAAAGATCGTATTCATACACTGAAACCTGCCCGGCGCAGAAAAGGCAAGAGTAGCTCGTCCAGGCTTTCGATCATCGCTTTAGCCGTCATTTGGGGCGGGCGGCATCCGGCCCACGAGCGGCGCCTCCAATGGAACGCCCAGCGGAACCGCCGCTGCTCTTCCCAGGGATACCCCCATTGGCGAGCCCAGTGCCGGGCCAGGTACTCTTGCTCGGTTTGTCCGGGGGTAGGCACCAGAACGGCGGGTTTCCCCAGTGCGGCCAGATCCATAAGGCTGCTGTAGCCCGGGCGGCAGATAACAAACGCTGCAGCGGCCAATTCGCGATTGAGTTGGGCAGCAGGCAGCCAGGACACCCATCGCATGCGGCCCCGCTGCTCCCAGGCGGGTGCCACTTCAGTGGTTCCCCGCACCAACAGGATGCGTGCATTGCTGTGCGAAAGCTGGTGTACGAGCCTGGCTTCCCAGCGACTGCGCTGGGGTTCGGGTCCGGAGAGTACCGCCACTGCGTCCCATCGGTGGGGTTCGGGCAAGGGGCGCATGCGCGAAAGCGGACCCAGATATCGAATGCGCAAGCCGCCAGGCGGAGGATGAGCCAGTAGCCCCGACAGGTTTTCACGGCCGGGCCAGTCAGGCACCCAGCAGCTGTCGAACCGCCCCATAATACAGCGGTGGAGGCGATTAAACGGCCGGGCCAGCCAGGGAGCGGCCGGATACTGCATGTGTAGCTGATGGGTCATGTAGGCGGAGGGGAGGCCCGGGGCATGACATCCCAGGGCATTATCCGACAGGATCGCGCGAATGGGGTGCTTTTTCAGGTAGCGGGCCAGCGAGCGATGCTCTGCCCGTACGCGGCTCCAGAATCGCGGGGCCTGGCGAAGGAGATCAATTGCCAGCGCAGAAGAGCGATAGCGTATGCGGTAGCCCGGCAGCTCCAGAAACGGCAGATCCGGGCACTCGGCCCGCAGGAGGTGGCCGGCACGACCCGAGGCAGCCAGATGTACCGGTCTGCCCAGGGCGCGGAGGCGCTCCACGACCACCAGAGAGCGCGTGGCGTGCCCAAGGCCCCAATCGGGCACGGCAACCAAAACGGCCCCACCAGCGGAAAGGGCGCTCACTTTTCAAGGGGGGTTCCGCCGGAGAAGATTGAGAAGGACGTCAGACTCAGCGATACAGACACACCGAACGGCCCCGGCTGACACTAATA
>JAJDFU010000653.1:4757-8025 GCA_020528935.1 Saprospiraceae bacterium
GGGGGGTGTCGCCGCTGACAGGTGGGGCGGGGGGGGGGCCAAGGACCCATCGGGGGATGGAAACCGAAAGGGCCCCACCGTCGGAAAGGGGCCTAACTGTTGAAGGGGGGTGCGGCCGGGGGAGATGGGGAAGGACGTCCGACTCCGCGCTGCGGTACAAACGAACGGCCCCGGTGCGCTTTTTCCCTTCATTTGCCTTACTTTTGCGGTATGAACCGGATCGTTACGGCCTTGGTTTTCATTCTTTTGCTCTTCCTGCTGGCCGCCTGCCGAACCGCCCCATGCGGGTGTCCCATGCACTGAAGGCTCACCTCAGTTGAGCCGGATCTCATCTTGGTTGGCATCGTAAAACTTGTACTCCATCAGCCCCAGGTCACTGTTCGACTGAATGCGCACCCACTTGAGGTATTTCTTAAACCAATTCATCTGCGTGCTGGGAAAGCCCTTTTTCAGGTAGGCCTCGATGTAGGGATGAACGAGCAGTTTGATCTTTGATTTGGGCCGCGATTGCACGATAAAATTCAGGTCGCGCTGGATTTCATCCGTCAGCAGGATGGAGGCGTTGATCTTCCCCGTTCCCCCGCAGGAGGGGCACACTTCGGCCGTGTTCTTTTTCACCTCGGGCCGGACCCGCTGGCGAGTGATCTGCATCAGGCCGAATTTGCTGAGCGGCAGAATGGTGTGCTGGGCGCGATCGCCTTTCATGTGCTGGCGCATGGCCTTCAGCAACTCCCGCTTTTGTTCGGCTTTTTTCATATCGATGAAGTCGATAATGATGATGCCCCCAATGTCGCGCAGGCGGAGCTGGCGAGCGATCTCTTCGGCGGCTTCCAGGTTGACGCGCAGGGCGGCATCGGCCTGGTTTTTCCGACCGCTGCCTACTTTGTGCCCGCTGTTCACATCGATGACGTGCATGGCCTCTGTGGACTCGATGACCAAATAAGCGCCGCTGCTCATCGTGGCCGTCTTGCCAAAGGAAGACTTGATCTGTTTAGTTATCCCGTAGGCGTCGAACATGGGCTTTTTGCCCCGGTAGTGATTCACGATATTGACCTGCTCCGGCGCAATGGTACCCAGGTAGTTCTTGATGTGGTGGTAGAGATCCTTGTCGTTGACCACGATGCGGTTGAAGGACTCGTTGAGCAGGTCGCGCAGAATAGAGGAGGTTTTGTCCAGCTCACTGAGCAGTTTCTGGGGCGGTTTCGCATCCTTGAGCTGGTTGAAGATGCTCTGCCATTTTCCCATCAAACTCTCGATCTCCTCGTTGAGGTCGGCGGCTTTTTTGCCCTCGGCTGCCGTGCGTACGATGATGCCGAAATTTCTCGGCCGTATGCTTTCCACCAACACTTGGAGCCGCTTTCGTTCTTCCGCGCTGCTGAGCTTTTTGGACACGGCTACGCCGTCCGAAAAAGGGGCCATGACCAGATAGCGCCCGGGCAGGGTGATCTCACAGCTCAGCCGGGGTCCCTTGGTGGAGATGGGCTCCTTTTGGATCTGCACCAGAATGGACTGCCTGCGCTTAAGCACATCCTCGATCTTGCCGTTCTTATCGATTTCCGGCTCGATCTTGAAGTTGTCCAGCAAATGGGTATTCCGGGAGCCGGACATAGACCCATTGGTATACTTGACCAGCGAACTGAGTTTGGGGCCGAGGTCGGTATAGTGGAGGAAGGCGTCCTTGCTGTGGCCGATATCGACGAAAGCAGCCCGCAGGCCGGGCATCAGCCTTTTGATGCGCCCCAGAAAAATATCTCCGACCGTAAAGTTATTGCTGGTCTTTTGGTTTTGGAGCTCTACCAGCTTACCGTTTTCCAGCAGAGCGATTTCCACTTCCGTAGGAGTGGAGTTGATAATCATTTCTCTTTCCACGGGTATTCACCATTTAGCTATGGCGGTGGATACCAGGGGGCCTTTTGAGGGGTGAACACCTGGCGATACGATAGAAGAAAAAGAGACAGTGGAGCGAGGTTGCGCAGGAAGAAAAAAGAAACCTAGGTTGCACGAACTGCGTAAAAACCCTGCGCGAAGTTCTTTCTAGAGGGCCGGAAGCTCATAAAGCTGCATGTCGGCCGGGGTTTGTTGGATGGCTTTCGGGAAAACATCCGCACGGTGCACAACTGTCCGGAAAACATTGAGAATAGGGGGAAGCTGGTGATACAACACCTTCAAGGAGCTTCCCCCTGGTATCCTTTGCCGTAAGGAGGTATTATTTCTTCTTCTTGTGCCGGTTTTTGCGCAGTCTCTTCTTGCGCTTGTGCGTAGATATCTTGTGGCGTTTACGTTTTTTTCCGCAAGGCATATGTCGTTCTTTTTGGATGAAAAATCAATTTGTTTGTTCGCCGCTGCATCGCTTCGCATAAGCAGTGGCGCGTTCACTCTGCCCGGAAGCCCGATAGGCCTCGGCGAGCAGACAAAGGGTGGAGCGGTTGTCGGGTTGCAGCTCTTCAGCGCGTTGCAGCCGTTCCAGGGCTTTTTCGTATTGGCCGGTGCGAATGGCAAGTCGGGCAAGCTGATTCATCACGGAAACGTTTTCGGGATGAGCTTGGTTGAGCGTTCTCAACATCAGCACGCCCTTCATGGGATTGTCTTCCGGCGGATTTTCCGTGTAAACCAAAGCGAGGTTGATGCGGTAATCGAGCTGTTCGGGATTCAGCGAAATGGCTTTCTCGAAAGCCGATACCGCCCGCTGCGTACAATACGCTCTGACCTTGGCGCGCTCGGCCCGCTGCAGGCAAATCACGTAAGTGCTGCCTGCTATACCCCAGGCCTCATCAGTTTCCTGCAGCTCGGCTACTTCCTGGGCGTAATAGCCCGCTATAGCCGGGTTGCCCTGGCGGTACCAGCGACTGGACAGCGCCTTGAATGCCTCTACGCGCGCGCTGTCCGTCGAAGCTTCTTCCAGCCTCACCTCCAGGGCGGTTAGATCGGCTTCCACCAGGGGCGGCAGATCGGCCCGGGCTTCCTGAAGCAAGGCGTTGATGTCGGTGGCTTCCACAGCCAGGGCCCGCTGTTCGTTGATCGCCTGCCGCTCGGGCGGGAGGCGGTCCAACAGGCCGTAGATCACCAAGAACAAAAGGGCAGCAACGGCTATAGCGATCCATTGTTTGCTTTGCATCATGCCTCAGAGGCGGACGGCCTCACTCCTCGTCCTTTTTGTCTTTGGGCGAAGCGTCCACATTGGTCTTCACCTGCTCCACGAAGATCTTGGCCGGTTTGAAAGCCGGTATATAGTGTTCCGGGATTTCAATGGCCATATTCTTTTTTATGT
>JAJDFU010000484.1 GCA_020528935.1 Saprospiraceae bacterium
GCAAAGTGGCCCCAGGGCTTCAGATCCCGCCAGGTGGGGTGCTGTCCGGGAATGGTGGCCACCGCCGGCGGGGAAGCCGGATCGGCCAGGCGGACGATGGAAACGCCGTTTTGCAGACCGACCAGGGCGTATTCCGTACTGTCGTCGGGATCTACCCAGCCCCAGATGTCGTTGGCTTCCACGGGGTACTCCAGCTGAGAAATCAGGTCGACGTTGAGCTGGGCAAAAGAAATAGATGCAGTGAGGATGATGAGCCCAAAGAGGCCGAGTAGTGCTTTGATCATGCGAAGTGTTCTGTTCGGGTAACGAATAAAGAGCAGTGATTTTTTCCGGAAGGTAAAAATACAGAATATCCGTGGGCTCAGGACCGCCGGGGCACGATGGCTATGGTTAAGCGGCTGACACAAACGGCCTTTCCTTCCGCATTGCGGATGTCGATCTGCCATACCTGAATGGTGCGGCCGACCCGGATCGGGCTCACCCGCCCGATAACCACCTGCCCGGCCGGTACGGAGCGCAGGTGGTTGGCGTTGATCTCCACGCCCACGGCCGTTTGTTTGCTGAGGTCCTCGATGCAGAGGGTGGAGGCCAGGCTGCCCAGGGTCTCGGCCAGCACCACCGAAGCCCCGCCGTGCAGGATGCCCATGGGCTGCACGGTGCGCTCATCCACCGGCATGCGAGCTTCCAGGTAGTCGTCGCCGGAATCGATGAGCTCGATGTCCAGATGCTCCATCAGGGTGTTTCGGCCCGAAGCGTTGAGGGCCTCCAGGGTGAAATCGTGTTTCCAGATGCGTGCCATGCGATGCGATTTATCCTTTGCTAAAGCGCCGGGAAGCTGAAATGGTTCATGCCTCGGCATACGAAGGTTTCTTCACCGGCGCATGCCGGCGGTGGAGCTGCCGGTGGCGCCCTTCGAAGCGACGGATGAGCCAGGCATACCACAACACGCCCAGAGTATAGAAACCGACCGTGATGAGAAAGATGGAGCCGTAGCCCATGTCCAGGCTGCGAAACCAGCCGAACAGCCGCGTGGATACGAACCAGCTGCCCGACCAGACGGAAGCGCTGACTGCGCTGATGAGTTCCTGGTTTTTCGGGCCCACGTATTTGAGCATGAGCTCGCTCGTCATGGGCCGGGCGGAGGTCATCAAGGGCTGGCGAATGACGTAGAAAAAGCCGGCCAGCCAAACCGCGCCGGCCCAGTGGCTGTACCAGGCCGTGGTGGCCAGTCCGAACAGGGCCAGGACCGAAAGCCCCTGAAACAGGGTAATGGCGATGCGGTAACCGAAGTTTCGCTTCAGATAGGGCATGAACAACATGACCCCCGCCACCAACAGGAAAGTGGCCGACCCCATCACGGAAAAGTGCCCGGAAGGCAGGCCGTGCACGTGCAGGAAAAAGAGGTTGATCACCGGAATCGTAAAGCCCGCCCCGATCGCGATGAGCAAGGTGGGGGTCAGAGCCTGGGCGACCAGCTTCCAGTCGTAGGCTTTACGGATCCTGCGGAAAGGGATCACCTGCCCCCGCTTCTCCCGGATGCGGATGCGGCTCAGCAACACCAGGCTGAACAGCGAAAGCAGGGAAAAGGCGCGAAGCGTGGTCGCCTCGTCAAACAGGTTCGGCAGCCATCCGCTGAGCGCAAAATGCAGGGCGCCGGCCAGGCAGATGGTCACGCTGAAGGAGAGGAACGACAGGCTGATGGCTTCGGACTGGGTGTCGGGCCGGGCATTGAGCACGATGAAGGGCAGCACGCTCACCTGCATGAAGGTGTAGCTCAGCCCCCAGCAGGCCGAGGCGACGAACAACACCGTCGTCCATTCCCGCTCGATGGCCTCCAGGATGAGAAGGGAAAACAGGGGCAGGCTCAGGGCGGCCACCCACATGAACGGCAGCAAGCGCTTGCCTTTGATGAAGAGTCCCAGGGGAAAAGCCAGGCAAAAGACGGCCAGAAAGCGATACGACCACACTTCGGCTATGGCCGGATCGGAGAAGCCCTGCTGCTCCATCACGTAGTTGAGCAGCAGGAAAAAAGAGGTATTGATCGCCTGCAGGAAGAACTGGGCTCCGATGAGCAGCAAAATGAAGGATTCTACCTTGCGGTAGCGGAAGAAGACGTCGCGAAGTACCTGCATGGATCTTATTTGGCCGAGGGCACCTGCCAGGAGGTATAGCCCTCGTCGTGCGGAAGCGGAGGGCAGGCCGTACAACCGTTTGAAAGCCCTTCCCGAGGGGTACAACCCATTTCGCGGGCCCGAAGTTTACCGGTTGCCGGCAGGCAGAGGCTGCCGCCCTGCTCTTCCAGGCGCAGGACGGTTTCGTGCAGGAGCATGTCTTCCAACGGAGATTCGGCGGGCTGCCCGGCCGGCCAACAGGCTGCCTTCTTCCGGCCGGTGCCGGCAAAGAAAACGCGGGCCGAAACACCGCCGGTTTTTCGGGCCAGAAGTTGATTTTCTTCGGTGGTAGCCAGCTGCCAGCCCTCCTGCCGCACCCCTTCTACCCAGCGGATCGCGCGCTCCGGTTCACCGGGCCGAATGTGCTTCCAGTAGCCGTCGCGGCGATGCCAGGTGAGCTGCCGCTTGGCGTAGCGGCGGGTGTTGCGCTTGATCTGGGCTACCGCCTCCGGCAGGCTGAGCTTGCCGTCCAGGTAGTCGAACAGCTCCTGATAGCCCACCGTCTGCAGGGCTGTATGCCGGCGGTAGGGCTGCAGGGCTTCGACCTCCTCCAACAGGCCGGCCGCCATCATGGCGTCCACCCGGGCATTAATGCGGGCGTACAGCTCGGCCC
>JAJDFU010000527.1 GCA_020528935.1 Saprospiraceae bacterium
TCCCGCAGTGTTCGTACACCGCTCCCGACCCATTGACCTTGCGGGGCGCGCTGCCCGACGCCGTGCGGGGGGCCGTATTGACGGTGTCGCCCCGGATTTCGTAGGAGAATTTTTTCATGCCCACCACGCCGGCGACCAGCGGACCAGTGTGGATGCCGATACGAACCGAGAGGAAGGGCCGGATTTTGGCCGGAGCTTCCGCGGCATATCGGGCCACCAAATCGCGAATGTCAAAGGCGGCCAGCAGTACGTCTTTCGGCTTCACGCCCGGCACGGGGAGCCCGCCCGTGCACAGATAGGCATCCCCGATGGTCTTGATTTTTTCCAGGCCGTAGTGCGTGACGATCTGATCGAAGCCGCGGAAATACGTATCCAGTTGGGCGACCAATTCGGAGGGCTGGAGCATTTCGGAAAACTGGGTGAAATTGACGAAGTCGGCAAACATGACCGTCACTTCCTCAAAATACTTGGCTTTGGCACTGCCGTGGGCCTTCAGTTCTTCGGCAGTCTCCGCGGGCAGGATGTTGAGCAGCAATTCGTCGGTTCGCTTTTTTTCGCGAGCGAGTTCCAGGTTTCGGTTTTCCAGGTCCAGGGTGCGAGCTTTCACCCGGGCTTCCAACTCTCGATTGCTGCTTTCCAAAGCTTCGTTGGCCTTTTCCAGGCTCTGGTACAGGCTTGCATTGGCAATGCCGGCCTCCAGGAAACCGCTGATCGCCTTGAGGGTGTCGAGGTCGCCCTGATCGAGTGGCGGATAAAACGGCCAGGCCTCCTTGTCCCGACCGGCCAGCAGCCAGCCGAGAATCCCGCCGGACGACCGGATGGGGACACCCAGGAAAAAACGCAGGTGCAGATGCGTTCGCAAAACTTCGGCCACCTCATCTGCTTTGGCCTTTTTCGGCGCCAGCAGGGCCTGCGTTTCCCGCTGGATCAGAGCCGTCAGGTCGAGCGTGTGTCGGACCAGTTGCTTTTTTTCAGCTCCCGGATACCCCAGCATGGAAGTGGGTTGGTAAAAGCCCGGCTGATCCGGCACCTCCCACAGCACCAGGCTGCGATCCATTTTCAGGGTGGTATTGATCCGCTCGAGGGTGCTTTCGAACAAGCGCTCCGGCCGGATGCGCGACTCAAAGACATCGTGCAATGCCGAGAGAATGGAAAACCCATCTTCTTTCTGATTGAGCGAGCGCTTGAGAATAGAGATGGAAGAATCTGCCCGAATATTATACCCGGCTACTTCATCCGAGAGCTTTTTGTAGTACTGCACCGCAGCCTGGAGTTCTTCCAATTCGCTTTGGAAATTCTTCTTTCCGGGGCTATTGGCAAATTCCTCACTCATGGACCGCTCCTCCTGTTTCGCTGAAAATACACAATATTCCAGTCCAGTCCAGGACCTCCAGTTCTCGCTTGATCATGGCCAGTTCGCCGGCCTCATATACCCCGATGAGTGGAATCTCATCGGCAATGGCCTGCTGGACAAATCGCACGTCTTCATCGGTATTGTTGGAATAGGCAGCTGCGCGGCCTGCACAGTTGAAGTAGGTAGCGAAAACCGGGCGGCGCCCCTCGAAGCGGATACGTTCGATCAGGGATTTGGTCTGATCAAAGATGTAGCCCATCTCAAACCCGCGGCGCATAAGCTGAATCTCGGTGCCTTCGGTGAAGTCTCGTTCGGCCATGCGCAGGCCGCCACGCTTTTCATCTATACCCACACACATGCGGTTGATATAGCTTTCGGGACGGTAGTCCGACCATTTGTCGCCCGCGTTGCGCCCCATGGTTACAAAAAACTTGATCTCATTGAGATTGCCGGACACCTCCGGACCCAGGATATGGCTGACGAACTCCAGTGCCGGCTGATGGTCGATTTCCAGAATGGTAGCGCCCCGCACGGCCGTTACCGTATGGTAGGCACTGGCCGGCGTACACCCGTGCATCACGACGTAATCCATGGTAACAGCCCCAGAGAACCCGAGAGCGATAGCCGCATTCTGCAATCGCCGGTCCTGGAACCACTGGTGGGTCGGCTTGAACTTCATATCCCCCATCACGCGAGCCCCGGCAGTCACCGGCCAGCGGTCGAAGACCTCATCCATCCCCCGGATGAAAGGAGTTCCATAGTTCATTTGAAAACGGCCTTCCTGACGATTGACGGCATCGAAGAGGAGCAGCAAATAGGGAATGCGCCCCCGCGAAGATGAGGCGATCTGCCGGGCCAGTTCGCGGCCGGTCTCGTACTCCTTGAATGCAATGCCCTCCTGGGCAAAGAGGTCGACCTGTATGGTTTCCGACTGTAGCAGCCCCACTACACACTGATAGCCGTCGTAGCCCATCTCGCTATTCGTCAATGTGCCGTTGGCATAGCCCCCAAAAAACGGGCAACTGCCGACCTCTGCCTCAACCCCCGCCTCGAATTCGGCGGGATCGTGGCGAGAAGTGCAAAAGAGCAGGCACAAATCGGCCTGGCCTTGCCCTATACCACTGTGGTCTTTGGCAAGACGGGCGGCCTGCCGGCCGGCCTCATACGAATTGGTTTGCTCGCTGAATCCGGAACCGAATCGGGACATGGTGGACAATTTAGGGCCTTACCTATCCGGCCAGGCATCCGAAGCCGGGGCTCCCGCTTTTCCGCACGCCTTAGCCCGATGAATGCATCCGTTTACTCCTCCACTTCGAATTCGGTCGTGATCCGCAACGGCAGCTCAATGGTATTTTTGATGGGGGCTTTTTGTGACCGGGTTTCCTTGGATTGGGCCAATTTGCCCCCCCACACCCCGTTTTGGCCTT
>JAJDFU010000045.1:0-929 GCA_020528935.1 Saprospiraceae bacterium
GCCTCGGGGGTGAAGGTGGCGTCGGCCTGCCGCTGCTCGTCGCCGGTAATGGAGAGGTAGAGCTTGTCGAGGAAGACCTGCAGGTAGGGCAGGGGGATGGTCAGGCTTTTTTCCTCGCCCTTAATCTTGTGGAAGATCTGCTCGGCAATAGCGGCTTCCTGCCCCTGTTGCAGGTGTACGTTGGAATCGGCATAACCGGTCGCGCCGGTGATCACCTGCTGCACCTTATCGTAGTTCATGGGCTCTACCCGCAGCTTTTTGCGCAGCAATTGCGGCACAGCGCGCTCAAATTCGTACAGATGGCCGAGGTATTCTTCCCGGATGCTGATGATGATCTTGACGGGCTGTTCCACGGCCAGGATGTCCTGCACCGTTTGCAGAAATTGGCGCTGCTCGGCTTTGTCGCCGAGGATGTACAGTTCTTCAAACTGATCGAAGATGAGGTAGACGGGGCGGAAGTAGTTGAGGTAAATGGCTTTGAAAGTGGCTTGCAGCGGGCTCACGGCAGTGGGCGTTTCGCGCTCGCCTTCCAGGAGGGTGTCCAGCCAATCGGTTTCGGTATCGCCCGGCGGCTCGCCGGCGGCCTCGTCCAGTGCGTTCTGCAAGGTCGCATTGAGGTCATTGCCCCGGCGCAGGTAGATCGGCAGCCAGTCGTGCGGGGCGAAGCGGCGGGCCAGGCCGCACTGTAGCAGACTGGTCTTCCCGGCTCCCGAGGCGCCGTACACCAGCAACAGGTCGCTCTGGTACACCATCTGATAGAGCGCATCGATCTCCTCGTCCCGGCCAAAGAAGATATCGGTATCCTCGGGCGTGTAAGCATCCAGGAATTTGAAGGGGTATCTTTTCATATCAGTCTGCGTCGTCCATAAGGTGATCGAATATCACACTCTGACCCTTCCGGCGGGCCACCTAGTGTAGATTCCGGGTGG
>JAJDFU010000045.1:939-2778 GCA_020528935.1 Saprospiraceae bacterium
TCGCGTTTCCCCGGGGCTTTAAGCTTCCAGGAATTTGAAGGGTTATCTTTCCATTTCCGTCTTCGTCGGCCATAAGGTGATCGAATTCGTCCTCCGGGGCGGCCCCACCGGGCAGGTCGGCCCGGGCCTGCCGGAACTGCAGGCATACCTGGTCGAGCTTGAAGCGCTTGCGCTGCTCGGGGTCCATCATCAGCGCGTCCAGGTCGGTATCGGCCTTCCAGGTGTCGTGGAAGACGATGTTTTCTACCTGATTATCTTCCAGGAAGCGGAAATTGAGGCTGCCGTCGGCAATCTCCAGGCAACTGAAGAAGCAGACTTTAGCCCCGCCCTCGAAGGTCAGCGCATTGACATCAATGATAAAGGGGAAAAGGTTGACGCTATCCCGGTAGCGCCCCCGGTACAGGAGGATGGCGTCGGTATTGACCGGCCCTTCGTCGTATTTCACCCGCTCCGCGTTGAGGTTGAACTTGCTGTCGATGCCGAGGGCGGCGTAGCTGTGCAAGTAGCGCGGCGGTTGGTTGCGCATCTCGTCGTAGGTGATGCTTTTGATGGAGACCATGCGGTAGTTGGCCAGAAAAGCGAGCTGTTCCAGCACAAACGCCAGCTGCTGCTCGGCCCGGAAGCAGCTCAGGAGATCGTACTGCCCCTGCTCCAACTGCCGGTCGGCCTGCTGTAGCGCATCGCAGGCTTGCTCAAAGGCGCTTCCTGGGTCAAGCTGGGTACTGAAGCCTTGCAATTCTTCTAGCGGCAGCGCCAGCGATTGCTCCTTGTAGAGGCCGTACAGTAAGCGCAGCAATTGCAGCTCGCCGGGCAGATCGCGCTCAAAAGCGTCTTCGAAGAAATGGTGCAGGGCGGTGCGCTGTTCTGAAGTGAGCTCCAGGGGTTGCGCCTTGCTGTGGTCCCAAAGCCGGGAGATGAGGGTGAAGTTGAGCAGTTGCAGGGCGCGGTAGGTGGTCAGTACGGTATTGCGCAGGTAGCGCTGCTGTTTGGCTTCGGAAGGGTCTTCCTTGCCGATGGCCATCTGTTTGCGCAGTTGTATGCCCAGCACGCCCACGTAGCTGTAGGCGATGATGTCTTTGGCTTTGTCGCTGATGCGGCGGTCTTTTTCCCAGTGCTCCGACCGCTGCCGCGCACCCCGCAATAGCTTGGCGGCGGGCTTGCTGTAGGGCGGCAGTGCCTCGATCAGCCGGCGGGTGAGGGCCTCGTTGAAAGCCCGCCGCCCGGTGAGGAAGTCGAATTCCTCGGGCTCCAGCTCGTTGAGGTCGAATTGCTGGCGGCCCACCTGTAGGGTCGGTGTCTGCAATTGCGCCACCAGTTGCTTGAGCTCTGCCAGCTCGTGGCGGATTTCTTGGGTTTCGCCACCTACCTGCACCGTAATCGCACTATCCGTCACCCCCTGCAACACGATATTCTGATTGCCCTGTATGTTGGATTCATTGCTCATGCTTCGTCCTTGTCGTTCTGCTGAATGTTGATCTGACTCCCCGATACGCCTTGCACATTGATGTTGCCGTCTCCGGTAATGCGGGCTTCATTATGCACGGGCCGCTGCTGCAGGTACTGTTCTACCTCCCGCTGCAGCTCAGGCTGTTCCGGGAGTTTATCCTCCAGCTCCCGCACCATATCGGTCAGGGCGTAGCGGAGCTGGTTCTTTTGGACTTCCGCCCGTTCCAGGTCGATGGTGCCGGTTCGGATGTCCTTCATCAGGCCGTTGTAGCGAGCCGATTGTAGGATAGCTTCGTCATAAGCGGGGCTGCCCTTGAGCAAGGCCTGCAGCTCGGCAAGGGCGGTTTTCAGCTCGTCCCGGGCGATGAGCTGTAGCAGGCGGTCGATGTAAGC
>JAJDFU010000297.1 GCA_020528935.1 Saprospiraceae bacterium
TTGCCTGGGACCGCGTAGCGCCTCCTTGGGTGGGTGGGTGGCTCTGGGTTTGGGTCGCGGCCTGGCTGGAAGGTCATAAGTGTCTGGCCTGTTGCGAGGTCAGGGCAAACCACTTCCAGAACGGGCCGATCACTGATGGAGGCGGGCCAGATTGTTGGGGAGGCGCATCATCTTGGCGTTCAGGCTGGGGCCGCCATCGAAGAATTGGCCGTTGATCAGCAGCCAGGACTTTTTCCGCGCTACATTCCCGATATCGGCATACGCCACCCGGCGGGCACGATGCAGGTACGCTTTCCAATACAGGGCTAAATCGGTAAAGGCAAAGCCCTCCTGCCCGTTGGCCAGCATGCTCTGATCGCAAAGTAGATAAATGCGTTCCCGGGGCATGGGCGTGAGGAAATAACGACTGGCATTCTGCAGGATCGCGAGCGGCATTTGGGTCATTTCCCTGTAGAAGCGATCCCGTTCTTCGCCGGGAGCCAAAAAGTCCCAGATCATGGCTTGGAGGTGAATGTCTTCTTTTCGTTTTCCCTGGTATCGAAGGATGGCTTCCGGCAGAGGGTGTGCCAGGATCTCCCGGCCATAGTGGATGATGAAGGTATCGAGGGCATCCTCCCAGAAGGCCTCCCCGGGCGGAAGCAGGTATTCCTCCTGCTGTTGGGCCAGCATATCGCGAAATCCGCTGGCGTAAAAGTGTTCAGCCAGGCGGTTGAAATCGCTGCCGGGGTGTTCTTCTTTCAACCGGCGTTGAAGCCGCGTCAGGAAAGCGTCGGCCAGCGGAGGGGTGCGGCCGCCGGCGGTGGCCGGATCGCCGATTCCCGAAAGCTTGTTTCCGCAAGCCGGGCAAAACCGGGCCTGCGGGTCCAGGATCTCGTGGGCACAAAAAGGACAACGCTCCATGATTCGTTGACGGAGATGAAAAAAACCTTCCCCTGCGGTTTTGCGTTAGACGGTTGATCTTGCAGCAAGACGGAAGACGGCAGGATCAACGTCGAAATATTTTATTGATTTGGCAAAGCAACGGAAGAAAAGAGATTTACCCGAAAAAATTTGCGCGCATTGCGGCCGTCCGTTCAAGTGGCGAAAAAAATGGGCGCGCGACTGGGAGGCCGTAAAGTTTTGCAGCGAACGATGCCGGCGGGAAACACGCCGCACAAGACCAAGAACATGACCGAGCAAAAAACGGAACCTGCCGGTACGGCAGAATACCAGAACCTGAGTTTTCATCCTTACAACGTCTTGTTGTTCCTGGTCCTTTTCAGCCTGGCCATGCTTTTTTTAGCCCTTACGGCAGCATTCATTTACACGCGGGTAGAAAATCAACAGCCCCCCATTTCCCTGCCGCCCATCTTCATTTTCAACACCCTGATCCTGCTGGCCAGCAGCGGCACCATGGTGTGGGCCCAGCGTTCGTTTAAGTCCGATAACACCCTGCAATACAAGCGGGCCCTGGCCGTAACCATCGGCCTCTCGGTGCTCTTTATGATCGCTCAGTTTTTTGCCTGGGGCCAGCTCTTCAAACAGTCGATTTTCATAGATTCGGACGTATCGGCCTCCTATCTCTATCTCATCTCCGGCCTGCATTTCCTGCACGTGATCGCCGGCCTGCCGTTCCTCGGCCTTTTCCTGTGGAAAGCCAACAAGCAGATGAAGGAACCGGTAAGTGTGCTGGTCTATTTCTCCGATCCGGAAAAACGCCTGAAACTTCGCCTGCTCACCATCTACTGGCACTTCCTGGACGGCCTTTGGATCTATCTGGTGCTTTTCTTTTTCATCAACGATCTGATCCGCTAGCGGGGATTATCCCCGTACAGCACCGCCTAATCCTTACAGGAGTGCTATCTTTGCTGATCAAAATACCGGCAGCGGATGCAAACAACTGAACCTCCTGTTTCGCTGGATACGGCTCTGACTCTCGGGCTTAGCGCGGAGGAATACCAACGGATCCTGGAGATCATGGGCCGCCAGCCCAACTTCGCGGAGCTGAGTGTTTTCGCGGTGATGTGGTCGGAGCACTGTTCGTACAAAAACTCCATCCGGTGGCTCAAGACCCTGCCGCGCGAAGGCACCCGCCTGCTGGTAGGTGCGGGCGAGGAAAATGCCGGCCTGGTGGACATCGGCGAAGGCCTGGCCTGTGCTTTCAAGATCGAATCGCACAATCATCCTTCGGCCATTGAACCCTACCAGGGCGCCGCTACCGGCGTGGGCGGCATTCACCGCGATATCTTCACCATGGGCGCTCGCCCCATTGCAGCCCTGAATTCCCTGCGTTTCGGCCCGCTGCACTCCCCCCGCACCCAACACCTTCTGCGCGGAGTGGTGCGGGGCATAGGCGATTACGGCAACTGCTTCGGGGTGCCTACCGTGGGCGGCGAAGTGTACTTTCAGGATTGTTACCACCAGAACATTCTGGTCAACGCCATGAGCGTAGGCGTGGTAAAGGCCGGTGAAACGGTCTCGGCCGTGGCCGACGGCCCCGGCAATCCGGTGTTCATCTTGGGCTCGGCCACCGGCAAAGACGGCATCCACGGTGCCACCTTTGCTGCCGCCGATCTCACCGAAGACTCCGAAGAAGACCTGCCTGCCGTGCAGGTGGGCGATCCCTTCCAGGAAAAGCTTCTGCTGGAAGCTACTCTGGAAGCCATACAAACGGATGCCATTGTGGGCATGCAGGATATGGGCGCTGCCGGCATTTCCTGCTCCACCTCCGAGATGAGTGCCAAGTCGGGGACCGGCATGCGCATCGACCTCGACAAGGTACCTACCCGCCACGCCCATATGGAAGCTTTTGGGAGCCGGCTGAGCGAAAGCCAGGAGCGCATGCTCATGGGGGGGAAAAAGGGCGAGGAATAGCGCCTGAAGGCCGTCTTTGAAAAGGGGGATCTGGTTTGTGAACAGATCGGCGAAGTGACCGATACGGGGCGGCTGGAGTTCTATCAGCAGGGCGAGCTCGTGGCCGATGTACCCGCCTGGGATCTGGTCTTGGGCGGCGGAGCTCCGGTGTACGAGCGGGAATACAGCGAACCGGCTTACCTGCAGCGCATTCGATCCTTCCAACTCAGCGACATCAGCCTGCCCGACAACTACCGGGAAGCGGCCTGGGAGCTGATCGGCCTGCCCAATATTGCATCCAAACATTGGGTGTACGAGCAGTACGACAGCATGGTCCGCACCAACACTATGACCACGAACCATCCGTCGGATGCCGCGATCATCCGCCTGAAGGACAGCACGAAAGCCCTGGCCCTCACGACCGATTGCAATGCCGCATACGTGTATGCCGCCCCGCACAAAGGAACCATGATCGCCGTGGCGGAAGCGGCCCGCAATATCGTCTGTTCCGGTGGGCAGCCCGTAGCCGTTACCAATTGCCTGAATTTCGGAAACCCCTACAATCCGGAAGTGTACTGGCAATTCGTGGAAGCCATCAAAGGCATGGGCGAAGCCTGTAAAAAATTCGATACGCCCGTCACGGGCGGAAATGTCAGCTTTTACAACCAGACTGTACTCCAGGACCGCAACGAACCGGTGTACCCCACGCCCACCATCGGCATGGTGGGCATTCTGGAGGAACACGACCACTGCATGACACTGGCGTTTCGCCAGGCGGACGACCTCATTTACATGCTCGGCACCCCGCGCAACGACCTGGGCAGTTCGCAGTATTTGCGCCACCTTAAGGGAGTGGAATGCTCCCCGGCGCCCTTTTTTGACCTCGAAGAAGAGGCCCAACTCCAGGAATATCTGCTGGAGCTGATCCGCAAGGGATGGATCCAGTCTGCCCACGATGTATCCGAAGGCGGACTCTTCACGACACTGCTCGAATCCGCTATGGTCAATCGTTTGGGCTTCGACATCGAAACAGATGCCAATTTTAGAAAAGATGCCTATCTTTTTGGCGAGAGCCAAAGCCGGGTGCTCATCAGCATCGCTCCGGAACAGGAGGAAGGGGTTGTTGATTTCCTGAATGCGCGCAACCTGCCTTTCTCCGCACTCGGCAAGGTCACCACCGGCACACTGCGGGTAGATGACGAAGATTACGGCCCTGTCGATACCTGGAAGGCGCGCTATTTTTCCGTTTTAGACGAGGCTCTGGAATCACAAAATCTCCATGACATATGAAACGTTCTCAGCTCCATTTGCTGATCCTCACGGTATTCGCCGGTATTCTGATGCAGTGCAATTCCACGCCGGAGGGCACCCGGATCGAGGGTGCAATGAAAAACGCCGGCGGCACGCAGGTTTACCTGGACAAGGTAGTAATCAACCAGGCCAGCAATGTGCTTTCCAAAGCGGATGTGGCCGCCGACGGCAGCTTTCGGCTGGATTTTCCCGAAGGCCTCGATGCCGGCATCTACAACCTGCGCATCGGTGCCAAACGCCTCAACCTGGTGCTGGACGGCAGTGAAAAGGTGGTCGCGGTGAATGGCGACCTCCATACCATGCAAAACGGGGACATCACCCTGGAGGGCTCTCCCTCCTCCCAGGCCTACCTCGATTTTTTCCGGTCGGCCCGCAATCAGCGGATCGGAGAACAGGAGGTCAAAACCTTTGTAGATACCACACAAAACCCCTATACGGCTGCTTTTGTGGCTTTCAGCGTTCTGCGAAACAATCCCCAATACCTGGACATCCATCGAAAAGCTCAGGAACGCCTGGCCGAGACCTATCCGCAAGCGGATATGGTGAAGTCGTACGGCGAATTCATCGACAAGCTGGACCAGCAGTACCAGAAAACCCTGGCCAGCCAGCGCGTGCGGGTAGGTGAGCCGGCTCCGGACATCACCCTGCCCAACCCCAGGGGCGAGAACATGTCGCTGTCTGATCTCAGGGGGAAGATCGTGTTGCTGGACTTCTGGGCCAGCTGGTGCGGCCCCTGCCGGCGCGAAAACCCCAATGTAGTAAAGGTGTACAAGCGCTATAAGGACGAGGGCTTTGAGGTGTTCAGCGTTTCACTGGACGGGCTGGATACGCGCACCAAGGCGCGGCTGGGCAACGATCCTGAGCGGATCAAACAGATGGCCGACCGGTCCAAGCAGCGCTGGGTACAGGCCATCGAACAAGACAACCTCATCTGGGATTACCACGTCAGCGACCTGAAGAAATGGGAGTCGAAGGCCGCCTCCAAATACGGAGTGACCAGCATCCCACGCACCTTTCTGATCGACCGGGAGGGCAATATCGCAGCCATCAATCTGCGCGGCTCCGCCAATATCGAAGCGGAACTGAAAAAGCTCCTCTAGTCAGGGCCTGCCGTACAGCAGCTGGGCCACTACAATGCCCGTGGCGACGGCAGCGTTGAGGCTTTCGGCCCTGCCCCCGCCGGGTACGTACAATCGATGGGTAAGCTGCGCGAGGACCGCGGGCCGAAGGCCGCTGCCTTCGCGTCCGACCACCAATAGGCCACGCCTTGGAAATTGCTGTGCGAATACACTTTCCCCCTCGAGGCTGGCCCCCAGTACGGGAAAGCCTTCCGGCAGGCTGCGCAGCAGCTCCTCCAGCGGAAGGCGCAGGTAAGGCGTGCGCAGAAAGGATCCCATGCTGGCCTGGAGGACCTTGGAATTGTAAAGATCCGCGCTGTCCGGGGTGGCGAACACGCCGGCCAGTCCGAACCAGTCGGCAATGCGCAACAAGGTACCTGCATTGCCGGGGTCCTGAATACCATCCAGGTACAGACTGAGGTGGGCCTGCACAACCGATGGCTTCCAGTCCGGGTCTTTTAGGTGCATAGTGAACACCACCTGGTTGGGCGTGCGCATGTGGGAAAGCTGTTTCAGCTCGCGGGGCGTTACCGCAGTTATCGCCATGTCGCCCTGCCCGGAAGAAGACAGGCCATTGGCTTCCAGCCATTCGGGCAGGGCCCAGATGTGGTCGATCTGATCGGGGCTTTGAGCCAGCGCCTCCCGGGCTATTTTGTCGCCCTCCACGGCGAATTTGTTATACTTTTGCCTAAATTTTTTCTGATTCAGCGAGCGAACGAACTGAACTTCTCTTCTGGATAGTGCCATTATCGAGCTGCAATGCTATTGAAGACCACGGTGACAAGGAAAATGCTCTTCTTCCTGGGCACTTTAGCCTTCTTTTCCGCTTGTAATACTACGAAATACCTGGAAGCCGATGAGTTTCTGCTGCGCAAGAACAAAATCAAGCTGCAAGCCCAACAGAAAATCGACGACAAGCGCGAGCTGCTGTACGGTCTGAATTCTCAGTACAAGCAGGTGCCCAACCGGAACTTTCTCTTTTTCTTCCCCCGGGAGTGGTACTATTTCAAGACGGAAGGCGATTCCTCCGCCTTCAGCAATTGGGTGCGGAAATCACTGGGTGAAGTGCCCGCCCTTTTCGACGAAAACCTGGCCCAGCAAACGGCCGATGCCATGAAGCGGTTTTTGCAGTACAAGGGCTTCTACCAGGCCGAGGTTTTTTACGATGAGAACATCCGGGGCAAAAAGAAGATCGATGTAACCTACTACGTCCGTCCCAACGAGCAATTCACCGTGGACAGCATTTTTTTCCAGAGTGAGGATGCGCAGGTAGAACAAATGCTGGAGCGGATCGCCCAGCAGAGTTACCTGGCTCCCGGTGCCGGCCTGGACGGATCGCTCTACGAGAAGGAAAAAGCGCGCATCCGGGAGTTTATGCAAAACCACGGATACGCCTTTTTCTATCCGAGCTATTTCGCTCCCCTGGAGGCGGATACGACCCTCCAGCCCTCCAAGGCCAACCTCTACTTCGAAGTGCTCATTCCCTCCAACGACAGCCTGCACCGGAAGTACCAGGTGGGATCGGTAACGGTCTTCTCCAGCTACGACCCCACCACGGATGAATCCATTTTGCTCGACACCCTCATTCAGGGCATTCATTTCAGGATGCCGCCCGGCGGCTTCGACGTAAGGCCGCAGGCAATACTGCGAAACATCTATATGAAGCCGGGAAAACTATACCGGCAGACCGACATCGAAAAGACCAATCGCGGCCTGTCGGCATTGGACGCCTTTCGCTTTGTGCGCATAAAAGAGTCGATCGACAGCCTTCAACCCGACCGGATCAATTTCCGCGTAGAACTCACCCCCAGCAAGCGCCTGGAACTCGGGGTGGATTTCGAGCTCAATTACACCAATCGAAGCAATGCCACCGGTACGGGTAACCTCATCGGCATTTCCGTGAGCCCGACCATGCGGCACCGCAACATTTTCGGCGGGGGCGAATTGCTGGCCACCAACCTGCGCGCAGGCGTAGAGGTCAACCCGGCCCCCAATGCCGCCTTTTGGAATACCATCGACCTGGGCATACAGACAGACCTGTATTTTCCAAAGTTTATCGACTACCTGGGCACCTGGAAGGGCGTCAATAAACTTCGGCTATGGCTCACCCGGAAAAAGCGCGCCAGGGTGCTGGAGCCCCGGCCAACCCTCTACGAAAACATGCAAGAGCGGGCCTCCAGTCGCTTCTCGCTGAGCTACAACTTCATTTATCTCCTCGACTTCTACTATTACAACCTGTTCAATGCATCTTTCGGCTACGACGTGCAGCTCACCCCCAACAAGCGCTTCATCCTCAACCACATCGGGGCTGACTTCCTTCGCCCGGTCACCTTTCCGCAATTCGATACGATCCTCGCCCAAAACCCCTTCCTCGAGCGGAGTTTCGGCAACCAGCTCTTTGTTTCATTTCTCTTTCGGGAGTTTGGGATCGTGCGCACCACCAAACCCAATCCCTTTGGCGTATCCTTCTACTTCAGTGCGCGTTTCGAAATATCCGGCCTGGAGTTGTGGGCAGCGAACAAGATCACCAACGCGATCCGGAACACCCGGGATACCTTTGCCCTGCGGGAGGTCGAATTTTCTCAGTTTGCCTCCACCGAATTTGATTTTCGGTACTACAAGGAGATCTCCCGCAAACAGCAGTTTGTGGCCCGGGCGGTCATCGGCATGGCCCGCCCTTTCGGATTTACTTCCGACGTGCCCTACGTC
>JAJDFU010000223.1 GCA_020528935.1 Saprospiraceae bacterium
AATGCCAACCGAAAAAGATCATTTTACCCTTGAAATAATATAACATGAGAAATACAAGGAAAAGAAAAATAATGGCAGGAGGTTTTATTATCCTGGTTTTCGGGGTTTTAAATCTTCTATTCCGGTTCTTGGGTTTACCTATACCTTTGCCATTTACATTGATAATTGCTCTCGGTGTGATCGTGGTTTATTTCTTTTTCATCTATAAAAACAGTTGAAAGACCACGCAATAGCATTACTCCCAGACAGTCTTACAAGATGGCCGGCTTTCCACCCCGTTCTCTGCTCAACCTCATGGATCCTGAAAGAAGCCCCCCTATCCTTCCCTGGCGAATACCTTGCAAGGAAGAAAATCTTACCCCAGGAACATAAGCGCTACTCCTTCCTCCGCTTTTTCTCCGGCCTGCCCAACAGCGCATAGATGCGCTCCACTTCTGCGGGAAACAGATTGCGGCGCTTGGGTAATTCGGCATCCAGTTTCTTCAACCAGTTGTAAAAGGTCTTGCGGCACACGCCGTATTCGTGGGCAAGCTGAGCGCGGGTTTTAGGGGCATGTTGGGCCATGGCTTTCCAGGTTATAGGGCCAAATAATAAAATGGAGTCCCTTGGGCAAACTTGCCTTTCCATTGAGATATCAAACGGGAACTCGGAACACCTGGAATGATCATTGAGCAAAAAAATCTTCTGGATCTGCTTTTCAATTTCTCTCTTTTTCGCAAAAAAGTCAAGGCGGGGCCACAGAGCGATGGCCCTGTGAAGCCAACCGTTTCCTCCCCCATGCCCCTCTCCCCATTTTTCAAAATTTTCGTAACATGCATAGCACAGCGAATTTTCGCATAAATCCAACTCATCCATGGGGCCTTTTGACTTCATCATCGTGGGTGCGGGCTCGGCCGGTTGCGTGCTGGCCAACCGTCTCTCAGCCGATCCCCGGCAGCGAGTTCTGCTGCTGGAGGCCGGCGGCAAGGATCGCTCGCCCAATATCCACATCCCGGCAGCCTTCTCCAAGCTGTTTCGCAGCCCGGCCGACTGGAATTACGATACCGTACCCCAGCCCCACATGGGCGGACGCCCCATGTACCAGCCACGCGGCAAGGTGCTGGGCGGCTCCAGCAGCATCAATGCCATGATCTACATCCGCGGCCACCGGGCCGATTACGACGGCTGGGCCGCCGCCGGCAACCCGGGCTGGTCGTACGAGGAGGTGTTGCCCTACTTCAAGCGCTCGGAACAGAATCTTCGCCTGGGCGAGCCCTATCACGGCCGCGGAGGCGAACTCACCGTGAGCGACGCCCACCACCCCCATCCGCTGAGCCAGGCCCTGCTGGAAGCAGCACGGCAAGCCGGCTACCCCCTCAACGACGACTTCAACGGCGCCCGCCAAGAGGGCTTCGGGTTCTACCAGGTGACCATCCGCAACGGCCGCCGCTGCAGCGCGGCCAGGGCCTTCCTGGAGCCGGCACGGCAGCGCCCCAACCTGCAGGTGCTTACCGAAGCGCGGGCACACCGCCTCATCCTGGAGGGCAAACGCGTAGTGGGCGTGCAGTACGAGCGCGGCGGCCGCCGGACCGAGGTGAGCGCCCGCCGGGAGGTAATCCTGGCCGCCGGGGCCTTCAACAGCCCCCACCTGCTCATGGTATCCGGCATCGGTCCGGGCGAGCAACTGCAGGCGCACGGCCTATCCGTGCAGCACGCCCTGCCCGGCGTGGGACAAAATCTACAAGACCACCTGCTGGGCGGCATCGCCTTCCACACCCCCTATCGCCGCACCATGGACGTGGGCGCCGTGGAAGGCTTCCCGGCCATCCTGCGGCACCTCTGGCAGTACCTGGCAAAACGGGGAGGCCCCCTAACCTCCAATGTGGCCGAGGCCGGTGGCTTCGTATACACCCGCGAGGGTCTGGACGCACCCGATCTGCAGTTTCACTTCGCCCCGGCTTACTTCCTGCGCCACGGATTCGACAATCCGAAGACGGGCCGGGGCTTCGGGCTGGGCGCCACCCTCATCTGCCCAAAGAGCGTGGGCGAGGTGCGCCTGGCCAGCCGCGACCCGCGCGACCTGCCCCAGATCGATCCGCGCTACTGCAGCGACCAGCGGGACATCGAAACCCTCGTGCGGGGCTACCACATCGGCAAGCGCATCCTGCAACAGCCCGCCTTCGATACCTATCGGGGCGACTGGTGCATGCCCGACCGCGAGCCGGCAAACGAAGAAGAGATCATCCGCTTTGTGCGCGAGCGCTCCGAGACCCTCTACCATCCCGTAGGCACCTGCAAGATGGGAAACGACGAGATGGCCGTGGTGGATGCAGACTTGCGCGTACATGGCCTTCAGGGCCTGCGCGTAGCCGATGCATCCATCATGCCCGCCATCGTGCGCGGCAACACCAATGCGCCCACCCTGATGATCGCCGAAAAAGCCGCCGATCTCATCTTGGAAGGACAGCAACGCCTTCAAAAAGAAGCCATTTCTTGATCGAATACCCGATGGCAAAAGCTGTCATGAAAACAAAAAGAACCCCGATTGCAGGCGGCTTCCGGGTTTTTAGGTGGAACCCGGAGAACCCGGCAACTCGAAATCCCGGAAACCCTGTATCTTAGAAGTTCGCTTCCTGCTCCTGACTAAATTTCACGACCATGACCGTACAGACCAGTACCGCCAGCAAGACCGAGATCAAGCGCATCTTTCAGGCGCAGCAGGCGCATCAGTACGCCCTGGGGCGCACTACCTTTCGGGAGCGCAAGGAAAAGCTCCTCCGCCTGCGCGATGCCGTGCTCCGCTACCGGCAGGAGATTCGCGATGCCCTCTATGCCGACTTCCGCAAGCACGCACTGGCTGTGGATGCCACAGAGATCTACGCCGTCACCAGCGAGGTGAAGCACACCCTCAAGTACCTCAAACGCTGGATGCAGCCCCAGCGGGTGAGCACCCCGCCGGTCTATTTCGGCTCCACCTCCTGGATCCGGTACGAGCCCAAGGGCGTTGTACTCATCATCTCGCCCTGGAACTTCCCGGTCAACCTCACCTTCGGGCCGCTGGTATCGGCCATTGCGGCCGGCAATGCCGTCATGCTGAAGCCGAGCGAACACACGCCCCACGCCTCGGCCATTATGAAGCGCATCGTGGAGGAGATCTTCGACGAGCGGGAAGTGGCCCTGGTGGAGGGCGCCGTGGAGACGTCCCAGAGCCTGCTGGCCCTGCCTTTCAACCATATCTTTTTTACCGGCGCCCCGGCCATCGGCAAGATCGTCATGCGGGCCGCGGCCGAGCACCTCACCTCCGTCACCCTGGAGCTGGGCGGCAAGTCGCCCACCATCATTGACGAGACGGCCAGGCTGGACCAGGCCGCCCGCCGCATCGCCTGGACCAAATACCTCAATACCGGCCAGATCTGCATCACGCCCGATCACGTCTTCATCCACCGCGATCGCAAACAGGCCTTTCTGGACGAATACGGCAAGGCCCTGCGCGAATTCTACGGCGAGGATCCCAAGCGCTCCGACTCCTTCCCCCGCATGGTCAATCGCAAACACTTCGAGCGGGTGAAAGGCTACCTGGACGAAGCCCGGGCACAAGGCGCCCGCATCCTGTACGGGGGCGAAACCGACGAAGCTGAAAACTACATCGCGCCCACGGTAGTGACCGACCTGCCCGGCGACTCGCCCCTGGATACCGAGGAGATCTTCGGACCCATCCTGCCCATCTACACCTATTCCGATCTGCAGGAACCCATCGAAAAGATCAATGCCGGCGAAAAGCCGCTGTCGCTCTATATCTATAGCCGAAGCAAGAAGAACATCCGCCGGGTACTGCAAGACACCCGGGCCGGCGGCAGCTGTATCAACCACAGCACGCTGCACTTCTACAACCACAACCTGCCCTTCGGCGGCTCCAACAACAGTGGCATCGGCAAGTCGCACGGCTGGTACGGCTTCCGCGAATTCACTAACGCCCGCGGCGTGTACAAGCAGGGCCTGCTGCCCAATGCCGACCTGCTCATGCCGCCCTACAACGCCACCAAGCAAAAGATCGTGGACGCCCTGATCAAATGGCTGTGAGCTCTGTTTGCAGTCTGCAGTTCGCGCAGCAGCGCTGCCGGGCATGGCCGTTTTTGATTATGGCGAAGCAAAGCTTGCCATAAGAGCGCCCTGCCATGACCATGGTCAGTACGGCAGTCCGGAGTCCCCATCTGTTTTTGGCCCATGTACACCATTTCCCCAACTACCCCATCCACCCAGCCCCTATTCCGGTATTCCAATGTTCCCCCTACCCGGCTGTGCCTGTAAAGGCTATTTTTGCAGGGAACCCGGGAAGGACACCCGCAAAACTTGACGGAAAGGCGCGCTGTTCTTTCGCCGGGCCAACCATTTGAATAGTTTAAATCTACTGCCTTGACTCCTTCCCCACCCTCTACCCTCATCCTCGGTGCCGGACCTGCCGGGCTAGCCATGGCCGGGCATTTGCGGCAGCTAGGCCTGCCCTTCGAGCTGCTGGAACAGAGCGAGCAGGTGGGCCATGCCTGGCACCACCACTACGACCGCCTGCACCTGCACACGGTCAAGGAGCTCTCTCACCTGCCCTTCCTGCCCTTTCCGGAGCACTACCCGCGCTACGTCTCCCGGCAGGACTTCTGCGACTACCTGGTAGCCTACGCCCGGCATTTCGATATCCGCCCCCAGTTTGGTCAGGAAGTGATCCGGATCGAGCGGGAGCACGGTCATTGGCGGGTGGACACCCGGGCAGGGAAAAGCCGGCGAAGCTCGCAGGTGATCGTCGCTATTGGCGTAAACCGGGTGCCCCACCGGCCTGAGCTCCCCGGCGAAGAAGCCTTTCGGGGTGAGATCCTCCACAGCCGGGCGTACCGCCGGGCCGAACCCTTTCGCGGAAAGCGCGTGCTGGTAGTAGGCATGGGCAATACAGGGGCCGAGATCGCCCTGGATCTGGCCGAGCAAGGCGTGGCGGTGGCCTTATCCGTGCGGAGCCCGGTCAATATCGTGCCGCGCGATGCCTTCGGGCGGCCCACCCAGCTCACCGCTCACAAACTCGCCCGCCTGCCCCACTGGCTGGGCGACCGCATCGGCAATGCCGTACAGCGCCTCACGGTGGGTGACCTGAGCCGCTATGGCCTCCGGATCTCGCCCATGTCGCCGGCCAAACAGCTGCGCGTGACCGGCAAGACGCCCGTCATCGACCTGGGCACGGTGGCCATGATCAAGGCGGGCAAGATCACGGTCTATCCCGGCATCGAGCAGATGGAGGCTGCAGCTATCCGCTTCCGCGACGGCCGCACAGCTCCCTTCGAGGCCGTCATCCTGGCCACCGGCTACCGGCCGCAACTGGAGGAGCTCATCCCCGCCCTGCATGGCCACCTCAATGCCGACGGCATCCCGGAAAGCCCCATCGGAGAAGGCGAATTCGATGGGCTTTATTTTCTGGGCTATGACAACTATACCCCCGGCGGCATCCTCGGCGTGATCGTCCGGGATTCGGCCCGCATAGCCGAACATTTGCGGGAACGGCAGACAAGCTCCCGGCATCCGCAGCCGGTTTCCTAAGTTCAAAACCGAAGGTTTTGCAGCGTGCCTTTGAGTTGGAGTGTGGGGAGGGCTTGATTGCACACGGCAACACCCCTTCCGTACTTTTGAGATTGTACCTTAGGCCGTTTGCGGAAAGTGCGTTACATTTAAGAAAAATAGCATTACTTTCCTCGCGCCGAGGAGTGGCCTGAACGAACCGATTGATCGCCGGCTTCGTTCTCCATGAGCCACCATTTCATACTTCCGATCGTTCATTTTCGACTTATGAAGCGCCTGGCCATATTCACCAATACCGAGCATCCCGAGCTGCCCGGGGATGAGCAGTATCTCCTGGAGGAACTGCCCCGCCGCGGCATTCAGCCGGAGCCCCTGGTATGGGATGCCCACACCAACGGCCTGGAGCAGTACGACGGCTTTCTGGTGCGCGCCGTCTGGGGGTATTTTCAGCAGATGAACCGCTTCGTCCGGTTGCTGGACCAACTGAACCAAAGCACGCAACCGGTGTGGAACGCCCCGGCCTGGCTGCGCTGGAACAGCCACAAGTTCTACCTGCAGGACCTGGCCCAAAAAGGGATTCCCATCGTACCCACCCTGTTCGTAAAGGGCAAGCTGGATGAAAACACCCTGGCACGAGCTTCCGAAGCCTTTAATGCGGGCCACCTGGTGGTAAAGCCCGCCGTTTCGGCCGGCTCGCACCAGACCGAGCGCCTGGCCGCCGGCGACCCCCTGCCGGAATCCTTTGACGAAACGGAGGACTGGCTGCTACAACCCTACCTGAGCGAGATCGAAACGGAAGGCGAGTGGTCCTTCGTCTTTTTCAGCGGCCAGTTCAGCCATGCCGTGAAGAAAATGCCGGCATCGGGCGATTTCCGGGTGCAAAAGCAATTCGGGGGGCAATATCATCCCGAGGAACCGCCCCAAGCGCTGCTCCAACAGGCCCGGCAGGTACTGCGCGTGCTGCCCGCCAACCCCCTGCTGGCCCGCGTGGATGGCATCCTGCGCAAGGGGCAGTTCCTGCTCCTGGAGCTGGAGCTGATCGAGCCGGACCTGTACCTGTATCGCGACGAGGACAAGCAGCGGTTCATGGATGCCGTGGCCGCTTCGTTCAATGGCCGCTGAAGAAGGGGTGGCTCCCGCCAAAAGTCCCTATCTTCAGCCCCGTTCGGAAAAATCGATTCACTCCATGCCTAAACACCCAAAACACGTCACCGCCGCAGAGGCCGTGGCACTCATCAACTCCAACGATCGCGTGTACGTGCACAGCGTTGCCGCAGCCCCGCAAACCCTCATCCAAGCCCTGGCCGATCGAGCACCTGAGCTCCACGACGTACAGATCTACCACCTGCACACCGAAGGCGAAGCGCCCTACGCCAAGCCGGAACTGGCCCGGAGCTTCCGGGTCAACAACCTCTTCGTAGGGGCCAACGTGCGCCGGGCCGTCAACGAAGGCCGGGCCGACTACATCCCCGTCTTCCTCAGCGAGGTTCCCCAGTTGTTTCGCGGAGGCACCATCCCGCTGGATGTGGCCCTGCTCATGGTATCGCCGCCCGACAAGAACGGCTACGTCACCCTGGGCACCTCCGTAGATGCTTCCCTGGCTGCTTCCCAAACGGCCCGCCGCCTTATTGCCGAGATCAATCCCAACATGCCCCGTACCCACGGCGATGGGGCGGTCCACATCAGCCAATTCGACCGCGTAGTGGAGGTGGACTACCCCCTGGTGGAATTCATCAGCCCCGAGCCCACTGAGACCGAACGCATGATCGGCGGCTACGTGGCCGAAATGGTGGAGGATGGCGCCACCCTGCAAATGGGCATCGGCACCATCCCCAACGCCGCCCTCGATGCCATGACCAACCACAAAGGCCTGGGCATCCACACCGAAATGTTTGCCGAAGGAGTACTCGACCTGGTCGAAAGCGGGGTGATCACCAACGAATTCAAGAACAAACACCGCCATCACATCGTCACTGGCTTCGTCATGGGCTCCAAGCGCCTCTACGACTTCATCGACGACAACCCCCTGGTGCGCTTCCTCGACATCGCCTACGTGAACGATACGGCGGTCATCCGCCAAAATCCCAAGGTGACGGCCATCAACAGCGCTATTGAGATCGACCTGACCGGCCAGGTGTGCTCCGATTCCATCGGCTCGCGTATCTACTCCGGCGTAGGCGGCCAGATGGATTTTGTGCGGGGCGCTTCTCTATCGCCGGGCGGCAAGCCCATCATTGCGCTGCCCTCTACCACTTCCAAGGGCATCCGCCGAATTACCAGCCAGCTGAACCCCGGTGCCGGCGTAGTACCCACCCGCGCCCACGTACACTACGTTGTGACCGAATACGGGGTGGCCCACCTGCACGGCCAGACCCTGCGCGAACGGGCACGACAGCTCATCCGCCTCCCCCACCCCGCACACCCGTAACGA
>JAJDFU010000420.1 GCA_020528935.1 Saprospiraceae bacterium
GACATTCCGCCCGATGCCACCTTTACGCTTCGCCTTGCCGACGGGGTTGTGAAAGGATATGAATACAACGGTACGGAGGCCCCCGTGCACACGACCTACTTCGGCATGTACGACCGCCACTACAGCCACCAGCAGGAGTTCCCCTGGAATCTGCCGGAACAATGGATGGACCCGCCCATGGCGTTGCTGAAAACCCCGCTCAACTTCGTGAGCACCAACGACATCATCGGCGGAAATTCCGGCAGCCCCATGATCAACAGGGACCGGGAGCTGATCGGGCTTATCTTCGATGGCAACATCGAGTCCCTGCCCGGCAACTTCATCTATGAATCCACTGCCAACCGCACCGTAAGTTTTTCCGCCTGTGGTTTTGTGGCCTGGAGGTGATACCTCTACGAGGTCGATCGTCTGATGGTGGAGTTGGTTGGGGATTCAGTCCCAAACCGGAGGTCTTTCAGGGGGCGTTTGAGTTGGCGTGTGGGAGTGGGCGATTGCCCACGCGAATACCCCTTTGATACTTTTGAGATTGTACTTCGTCCTCCGGACTCCCCCTGATTTTGCAGAAGGTCAAATGAATACCCAAACAGGCCCGCGCTATTGCGTGGGCCTGTTTGCATCAGGCGCATCTGCTACGGCCTTCTGCCCCGTCGGCAGTTCGCACCAGCGATGCCGACCGAGGCGTTCTTTCCGTCCTTGATCTTAGCCCGTATAAGAATGGGACCGGCTGATTCGCAATGGTTTGATTTTCAGAGCTTTGCCATTGTATAGCCTAAAGGCGGAAAATTCGGTGAATTTTCCGGGTTAAAACGGTATCACTTACTCCGGTTCTCCACCGCCGGCGGTTGGGGCATCCCGGCCTGTGGCTGTTCGGCCAGGGCCGACTGGATCTCCCGGATAGCGCGATTGAGCTGGGGATCGACTCCTCTGGCCAGGGCCGAAGGATCTTCGGGGACGGGGATGTCCGGATCCACGCCATGCCCTTCTTTGAACCAGGTGCCGTCCGGATCGTACATGCGGAAGGTGGGCACGGTAATACCGCCTCCGTCGATAAGGCTGGGCGAGCCGCTGATGCCAATGAGGCCGCCCCAGGTGCGGGTGCCGATGAGTGGCCCCAGGCCGGCCTTGCGGAAGTAGTCGGGAAAAGCATCGCCGCCGGAACCGCTCCAGCCGTTGATGAGCATCGCCTTGGGACCGAAGTGGGCCACCGGCGGCCACTGCCAGTTCCGGCCGTCGCGCACCGCCCAGTAGGCGAGCGGCTTGCGGTCCAGCAGTTCGATGAAGCGATCCGGGATCTGGCCGCCGCTGTTCCAGCGCTCGTCGATAATGAGGGCGTCCTTTTTGAATTGGGCCCTAAACTGGCGCACCAGCTCGCTCTGCCCGTCCCGGCCCGTACTGCGCACGTACACGTAGCCGCATCGACCCTCGGTGGCTTCTTCCACCTCTTTGCGGTTGGCTTCGATCCAGGCCAGGTGGCGCAGGCGCGTTTCGCTGTCCAGGGTCTTTAGCACCAGGTTGCGAGCGCTGTCCGGCGCGGCATAGCGGTTCACGGTCAATTCTACGGTTTTGCCGGCCAGCCCGTCGAAGGCTGCGTAGGGCTCCCTGGCCGGATCGAGGGGAACGCCGTTTACGGCCAGGATGAAATCGCCCTCCTGCACATCCAGACCCGGGGCATCGAGTGGAGATCGCACTTCGGCATCCCAGGGTGCTCCGCGAATAATCGTTCGGATCCGGTATTTGCCCTCCGCCAATTCCCAGTCGATACCCAGGTAACCCACTTCCCGCTCGGCCGGATTCTCGTTTTTGTCGCCTCCGCCGCGATAGGTGTGGGAGGCGTTGAGCTCGCCGATCAGTTCACCCAGTACGAAGTTGAGATCGTCGCGCGTTACGCAGTCATCCACCAGGGCGCCGTAGCGCTCGCGCATGGCCGCCCAGTCCACGCCGTGCATGCCGGGATCATAGAAGTAGTCGCGCTCAAAGCGCCAGGCGTCGTTAAAGATCTGCTTCCACTCTTCCTGTGGGACAACGGTCATCTCCATCTCGCCGGTGGGGAGCATATCGTCCAGTTCGACATCGGCCTTTACATCGGTGATGGCCAGTTTGTTGTCCTTGAAAATCAGTAGTTTTTCCCCCTGGGCGGCCAGTTCGTAACCGTTGATGTCCTCAGCGATCTTCTTCTCCTCCTGCTTTTCCAGATCGAAATAGTAGGCCGTGGCCTTTCCGTTGCCTCCGGCGCCGGTGCGCGCCTGCCTGAGGTAGAGCAGCTTGCCGCTTGCGGCCCGCAGCGCAGTGTAATTGCCCGGCTCCGGCGGCAGCAAAACCATGCGGCGCTCCATTCCCTCGAGGTCGATGGGGGTGGGGCGGTCTTCCTTCCCGGCCTCGTCTTCCTTCTCGCCCTTGTCTTTGTTCTTCTTTTTCTTATTTCCGCTTTTTTCCGTTTCATCCGCTTCCGCAGTCTCTATCGCCACCCGGTCGTTGCCGGGGGCCAGGGGCGAGAGCGAATCTTTCTGCAGCGTCACTACGGCGATCTGGGTGGAGTTGGCGTATATCCAGGAGTTGTCCATATCGCTGTAAATAGGGCTGAAGTGTTGGTTGGTAAGGAAATAAAGGAATTTGCCGTCGGGGTCGAATTCGGGACCCCCGCAGTTGTAGTATCCGGAAGTGATCTGATGGCTTTTCCCGGATTCCAGGTCGTACAGAAAGACGGCCCCGACCCGGTGCTCCAGGTCGCGATCGTAAGCCAGCCAGCGGCTGTCGGGGCTCCAGCTGGCGCGGAAGCTGCGCAGGCCGCCTTCAAACCAGTACAGCCCTTTGTCCACGGGCAGGGTTTCGCCACTTTCCATGTTGTGGATGTGAATACGCATGGCCTGATCCACGAAAGCCAGTTTCTCGCTGTCGGGGCTCCAGTAGATCTGGTAGCGGAATCCGGGGCCCAGTTTGGTCAGGGAGCGCGTTTCTCCGGGCTTCTCGAGGTCCAAGACCGTC
The DNA here is from genome assembly GCA_020528935.1 of Saprospiraceae bacterium. Taxonomy (GTDB): domain Bacteria; phylum Bacteroidota; class Bacteroidia; order Chitinophagales; family Saprospiraceae; genus JAJDFU01. Next base: position 2,983 of record JAJDFU010000420.1, read on the forward strand.
AGCTCGTATTCCCCGCTTTCGTCGCTCCAGTAGGCGATGTAGCGCCCGTTGGGGCTCCAGGCCGGATAGCGCTCGGCGGCTCCGGAGCTGCGGGTCAGGTTTTTTACGTAGCCCTTCTCGGCGGGCAGCGAGAAGAGCTCGCCGCGCGCCTCTACCACTGCCCGCTTGCCGTCCGGCGAGATGTGGGCGTGGCTCATGAGTTTCTCTACCTGCTCCACGCGGGGCACCAGGCTCATCCGGTCCGTGACGACCCGCACGTCGACCTTTTCCTGCCGGCCGGCATTCAGGTCGTAGAGGTAGAGTTCGCCTCCGGCCTCAAAAACAATGGCATCGGGCCCGATAGCCGGCCAGTGCAGGTCAAACTCGGAGAAGGTCGTGAGCTGCCGGTGGGTTTTTGCATTCAGGTCGTAGGCCCAGAGGTTGTAGCGCTTTGCCGGCCCGCGGTCACTGAGATAATACACGGTGTTTTGGTGCCACATGGGCAGCTCGTCGTTGGTATTGCGGTTCGTGATGTTCTCCGATTCCAGGCTTTCCAGGTCGAACAGCCAGATGTCGGCTGCCGAGCCTCCGCGGTAGCGCTTCCAGGTGCGAAATTGACGCGACTGGGGGGTGTAGGCTATGCGGGCTCCATCAGGGGAATAGCCGGCAAATTCGCCGTAGGGCACCGGTAGCTTTTCAGGCAGGCCGCCTTCCATGGAAATGGTATAGAACTGATTGTACCGCTGCCGCCCGCTCTTGCGGGCCGAGGCAAACAGGATGTGCTGCCCGTCGGGCTGCCAATCGAGCACCCGGTCCGTCATGCCGTGGTACGTCAGCCGTTTCGGCATGCCGCCAAAAGTGGGGACCACATATACGTCCTGGTTGCCGGCGTAATTGCCGGTGAAGGCGATGGACTGCCCGTCGGGCGAGAACCGGGGAAAGGTCTCCGGACCCTCCGGCGAGCTGAGTTTGACCGCCGTGCCACCACTGCGCGGCACCAGCCAGATGTCGCCGCCATAGCTGAAGGTGATGTGGGTGGCGGACACATCGGGATAGGACAACAGGCGGGCATCCACCTGGGCGTGCGCGCATGGGGCGATCAGCGCGAAAAGGAGCAGGGGATAAATGGCGTATCTCATGAGGCGTTGGATTTAATACGATTTCAAAGGATTTAATGACCATTTTCGGTTGGCATTCCCGACCGTCCGGATTTCCTGCCGAAAACATGGCAGGCGGGTTATCCCTGAAACCCGAGTGTGCCGCTGTCAAAAAGGCTTGGGCACGCCCAAAACCTTTCCACGCGCATATATACGCGGCTCAAACTGGTTGGGAGTCCCCTCCCCAACCACTTCCTTGTCGGTGTTATGAAGACAGACGTTCAAAATGGCAAAAAAACGAGAATTGCGTGTGCTCGATCGACAAAACCCGGAGCTTCGCAGACCAGCCGGGGTTTTAAAAAGACGGACCTGAACGGCCCGGGCTGCACGAAAAAACCGGCTAGCGAGCGCGAAGGGCCTTCCGGAGTATGGTGTGGGTGATGAGGTAAGTCGACTTCACCCCGTCCAGGCCCAGGCTGCCGCTGGCCAGGGTATGGCCGGTGATGAGGGGGTTGTCCGAAGCGTAGTAGGCGTAATACAGGGCCACGTCCCGTTTGATGCTGTTGCGGATGCGGCTCGCGGCCTGTATGGCCTTTTGGTAGTGGGCGCCCTCCATCTCCAGGCCGATGGCCTGCCAGGAGGAGTGGCGAAAAAAGGAGAGGATCTCTTTGTTTTGCAGGCTGGTCCCCAGCACGGTGATCATGGGGCCTTCCAGTACGTCCAAGCCGTGGCCCCGGAAATCTTCCGCCTGCAGCTGATTGTCGAAGGGGTAATTGTCGGCCGTGCCTTCAAAGATATGGGCAGTCGGTACCATGATGTCGCCTTTACCGCCTTCCAGTATGCCCGCTTTGCCCATGATGGCGATGGACTCTACGCGCAGGTTCCGGGGGCCGTCCGGGCCGGGATAGGGGCGCAACAACTCATCCATGGTCTCGTAGGCCTGCTCCCCAAAGGCATAGTCCATCACGAGCAGGAGTGGCTTTTCTTCGCCGATGTAGGCGGTGTCCAGATGCAGCGCATCCGGCAGCGCATCCATCGATATGGCGGCCGTATCAAAGAGTTGTACGGCAATGTTGGTTCCCGAGCGGTCGGCAACGTGGTACATGCCGTTTTTTAGCGCATAGGCCTTTACCTGATCGCGCCAGGCCTGCCGGTCGTCCCGGCTCAGTTCTTCCATCAGCTCCGGAAAGGAGTCCTTTCTTTTGCTTTTCAGGGCTTTGGCGGCAAAAAAAGTATTCATCACGCTGTGCAGATTGGCACTGATGATGTGAATGGGGCGATCCAGCAGCTGCAATTGCTCCATCCGGCTTTTGAGGTGGCCGGCCCATACCTCGCCGTAGTAGTGATGCCCGATCTGCTCGCGCAGGGCGGAAGAAAAGAAGATCTCCCGGTCCTTCCCTTCCAGAGACTCTTCGGTGGACAGCCGCCCCAGCCAGTAGGTGATGCGAAAGATGCTGTTGACTTCCGGATCCGAGGCAAAGCGACGGCAGGCCGCAACGGTTTCCTGATAGGTGCGGCCCAGCAGTGTGCTCAGGTAGGTGTAGGCCACCTCCAGATGAATAGGCTCGCCCTCTGCCTCCAGCCGGACGATCTCCTCCAGCTGGTACCAGTCGCGCAGCTTGCGTCCCTTGTTGTCCTCGCTGTTTCGACGGATCTTTTCTGCCTCCACGAACATAAACGTCAGGTGGGTGAGAATGTCGTAGATATCGCTCCGCCCCCGGGTCATCTCAATGAATATCTGCTCCTGATCGATGCGGTAGGCGCGCCGCCGGCGCTTGGAGGGGATGATGGGGGTGAATTGGGAGTTCTCAAAACCCTCCCGGCTGATGAACTTGATGTAGCGGCACTCCTCTATACCCTTGGGCAGGCGCTGAAAGATGTAAAACAGGCCGTCCAGCTCCACCCGCTCGGGATCGGAAATCGAGCCGTAGATCTCGGGGCGAAGTTCCATCAGGGCTTTGATCATAGCTTCACCCGAAACGCCCAGGGGTTTGTAGCTGCCCCGCGTGATGAGATGGCGCATGGAAATGTAGAGCCGCTCAATGGCCGAGCGCGATTGCTGGGCGCGCGTGCGCTGGTCGGGCAAGGGGAACATAGGAGCTGTATTTGACTGCAAACTACGCAATCCGGGCATCCTGGAAAAAAAGAAGGCCCGCTGCTCGTGGCGAGAAAATGCGAAGCAATGCTGGTTTTGTTTCGGGAGGGAGGCCCGGTCGAGCCAGCACCCATTCTAAAGACTGAAAGGGGGAAGCCTTTTCCATCGGCAGATGATGAAACGGGTTTACTTGGGTCTTCGCTCCTCGGGTTTCACCTTCTGCAGGCAAATCCCCCTATTCAGCCCTATACCCCGGTTAGAACATTCATCATTCAGCGCTTCAAAAAGCGTTTGGTGCAAGTCCGTTGACCGGAGGTGATGCGCACCACGTAGGTGCCTGGCGGCAGGTGGTGCACCGGGAAGGACCAGACCTCCGATGCCACTTTGGGACTATAATCTGTTAGTAAGCGGCCGCTCTGATCGAAGAGCGCCACACGAGCATCAGTAAGCAGGAGATCGTCCTCGTCTTTCAGATAGAGTGTATTTCGTACGGGGTTGGGGTAGAGGCGGATCTCGTCGGTTGATGTGCGTAGGACCGCGCTCGAGGTCAACTGCTGCCACGGCAGGTTTAAAGCGGCACCTCTGACGGGACCCAATTGCTGCGTGCCGCCGGCCCACACGGCATGTTGAATACCGAACTTCAGAAAGGCGGGCGGGCGTACGATCGTCAGATCCTCCATGATAATGGAAAGTCGTCCGATCAAACCATACCCACTGACCGGGTCGTTGTTTTGTCGCACCAGGGCTACTGTGGCCGATCCGGCATCCAGGTCTTTGTTGAGAAAGATCGTGGTTTCCGAAGGGCTGGATCCGATCCAGGCGTTGGAGAACAACCCGAATTGAATGGCATCCGGATGATCCGCTACGAATTGCGGATTAAACGTAAACTCGAAGGTTGTGCCCAGAAAGTCCTGTACGGGTACCGAATCGGTACCCAGCATCACGTCAATGAACAAGGTGTCGCCGTCGTCGCCCGGCGTATTGACAGGGAGAAGGAGGATGTGCGGCATTTGCCCTGAGCCGCCCGCCGGAAGGTCGTCGGGTTGAGCCGAGCCATGGGTGAGGCCGAAGTTGGTGTAGATCGCCTCGTTGAGATCCTGGTGGTCGACCACCCCGTCGCCGTTGGCATCGGCATGGGCGAAATCTACTCCCGACCCGCCGGCCGATTGCCACGCCTGGCCGGCCTGTGCTGACCAATCCGTACTTATTGTAGCCCGGGCTATGCCGTTGGGGGCCTGATAGGCAAAGCCCCAGAAAAGGACATCCACGCCGTCTACCACGCCGTTGTTGCTGACATCACCCGGCCACACGTCTATTTGCTGTTGGGCTTGCACCAAAGAGCACCACATGGCGGCCGCCCCCAAGGCAATTACTCGCAAGGTGCTTCGAACCATATTCTAAGCTTTGGATTGAATTGCTTTAGCAAGATACACCCGCCTTCAGGGCAGACCAAAGACATTTTTTCGTACTTTTCAGAATAAAAATTTGGGAGTGTATTACTTATTTGTGTTTTCATATGCATAAAAATGTGACTATCAATTTTATTTATGTTTTTTATTAGTTAAAATTATATTCGTTTATTGAAAAATTCAGCAACTTGGAGAAAAGTAAACTGTTCGGGCTCTATGGGAAGCTGAATAGAAGGGAGCGCAGGCGATTCCGGGCGTTCGTGCATTCGCCGTATTACAATAAAAATGAATTAGTCATTCGTTTATTGGACGTCACAGAAGGTTTTCTGGAAGGCCGGCCGGTTGGCGACGGCTCTGTAGAAGCCGCCATGAAGGAAGTGCTCCCTCCGGCGCGACAGTGCAAAAAGCAGTTTGCGTACCTGCAATCCGAATTGCTTCAGCTGCTGGAGCGCTTCCTGGGGCTGGAGTATTACCAACAAAAAGCCCATCAGGCGGAGATCGACATCCTTTCAGCCCTCCTGGAAAAAAATGCGACCAAGCATTTGGATAGCCGGTACCGGCGCACCCGGCACAGCCTTCAGCAGGAGCACCAGGACAGTATGGGAAAGTACGAGAGTCGCTATGCCCTCAGTCGGTTGGCGACCATGAAGGACATTTCCAGGCGTTTGCGCACCAGGGGGTCTCATCTGCAGCAAGCCTCCGACGACCTCGATTCCTTTTACTTTGCCAGCAAGCTTCAGTACGGATGCGAGATGCTCAATCGCGAACGCATCCTCAACATGACCTACGATACCACTACTACGGCCCTGATCGCGGAGTATCTGGAGCAGATGGAGGACCTCCCGCTACTGATCAAGCTGTACCTGCACATTTACAAGACCTACAAAGCCCCGGAAGACGAGTCGGTCTATGAGGAGCTCATTCGCCTGATCTACCTGCACCAGGGCGATATTCACAAAGATGAAATGCGCACCATTCTGCTTTATGCCATCAATCACGGCCAGCGGAAGGTGCGCCATGCGGACAAGGGCACTTACCTCCGGAGAATTCTGGGACTGTTCCAGATCGGACTGAGCGAGCGGTTTTTATTTCAGGGCAAGTACTTGTCTCACTGGACCTACTCCAATGCAGCGCTGGTGGGGCTCAATCTCAGGGAGTACGAATGGACGGAGGATTTTATCGTGAGGTATCGCGATCATCTCGAGCCCGCTACCCGCGATGATCCCTACCACTACATGCTGGCCAACATGTACTACCACAAGGGCGAATACGAAAAGGTGCTGGACCTGCTGCGGGCGTTGAAATTCGTAGATATGCAGTACCACATGGGGGCCCGCGTCATCCTCATCAAGACCTTCTATGCCACGGGAGCCCTGGAGTCTCTGCTGTCCCTGCTTGCTTCGTTTTCTGCTTACTTGCGGCGCAATAAGCAGATCAGTCCGGGCCTGAAGAAGACCTACCTCAACTTTTGCAATCTGCTGCACCAGATTCTCAAGGTGAGACCCGCCGACCGGGAGAAGTTGCTGATGCGCATACGGCAGACCGAACCCCTGGCCGAGCGGACCTGGCTGGAAAAGGTCCATCAGGTCTGGAATCCAGCCGATGAAGAAACGCCGGCCTGATACCATTTTAAAATGAGAATGACGCATGAAACCCGCCTCTTTTTCGCCTACTCCTCGTTAAAAATCCTCGCCGTAGCTCAGGCTATGCCAGGCCAGCCCTTCGGGCGGAAAATTCGGTGAATTTTCCGGCTTAAGCTATACAATGGCAAAGTTCGGACAATCAAGTCATTGCGAATGAGCCGGTCTCATTCGCATACGGTTTTCAGCCATCATCGTCAGGATTTTACGAGAACCCGTGAATGGATCCGGGCTAAGCCAGGAGTTGATACGCCAGCAAGCTGGCTAAATAGGCCATGCCGGTCATAAAAACGAACTGAACGATGGGCCATTTCCAGCTGTCGGTTTCTCGCTTCACGACGGCAAGGGTGCTCATACACTGCATGGCAAACACGTAGAACAGAAGAAGGGAGAGGGAAGTGGCCAGGTTGTATATGGGCCTGCCGGTCAGCGGATCCACCTCCCGGGCCAGACGATCCCGAATGCGGTACTCGTCACTTTCGCTTCCGATGCTGTAGATGGTGGCCATAGTGCCCACGAAGACCCCCCGGGCCGCAAAGGAGGGGATGAGCGCAATGCCGAGCTTCCAGTCGAAGCCCAGCGGCCGGATCGCCGGCTCGATAAAGCGGCCGGGCTGACCGGCAAAAGAGGCTTCCAGCCGCTTAGCCGCGATCAGGTTGTCGGTGGCCGCCGGGTCCAGTTCTCGTTCCTGGGCCTGTAGCTGGGCTTGCTGCTCGGCCGTGGCCATCTGATCGCCCCAGCCGTAATTGGCCAGCACCCAGAGCACCAGCGAGATGAATAGAATAATTTTCCCGGCTTCCAGTACGAAGGTCTTCACCTTGGTCCACACGCTGAGCCACACGTTGCGCATTACCGGCAGTCGGTAATCCGGCAATTCCAGCATCAGGTAGCTGCTCTGCCCGCCCCGGAGTACCAGTTTGAATACCCAGGCCGAGAGCAGGGCCGCCGCAATGCCCAGCAGATACAATCCCATGAAGGCCAGGCCCTGAAGGTTGAATATTCCGCCAATGACGGTGGGCGGCACGACAAAGCCGATGAGAACGGTGTAGACGGGTATGCGCGCCGAGCAGCTGATGAAGGGCGTGACCAGTATGGTGATGAGCCGTTCCTTCCAGTTGCCGATGGTGCGCGTACTCATGATGGCGGGCACGGCACAGGCGCCTCCGGAAATGAGGGCTACAATGCTGCGACCGTTGAGGCCGAAACGCTGCATGAGTTCGTCAAAAAGGAAGGCGGCCCGGGCCATGTAGCCGACCTCCTCGAGCAGGGAGATGAGAAAGAAAAGAATGGCGATCTGTGGTATGAATATCAGTATGCCACCCAGGCCGGCCAGCAGGCCGTCGGTGATGAGATCGGTGAGTTGGCCGGCCGGCAGCGTATCGCGAACGGCCTGTCCCAACAGCCCGAACAGGCCCTCGATCCACTGCATGGGCAGTTCGGCCCAGGCAAAAATGGCCTGGAACACCATCAGCATGAGCAGGAAAAAAATGAGCGGACCCCAAATGCGGTGGGTGAGTACGGCGTCCAGTCTTTGGCTGGCCTTTTCCGGCGCCGGAGCAGGCTGCCTGACGTGTTTGCGCACCAGCTGTTCGAAGCGGTCATAGCGGTCCATGGTTTCCTCCACCTGGGCGGGCAGACTGGAGAAGTCCATCTCCTCCAGCGCGTGGCCGATACTTTGCCGATCCCGGTGTGAAAGCCCGCTCAGCCAGCTGTAGTGGTGGGCGACCAGCAGGGCCTGGTAGGAGTTGTCGCTGCCCGTTGCGGTTTTGACGGCTTCGGCCGCTTTCCGTTCCAGCGTGGACAGGGGGTAGAACGGCCGGGGCAAAAACCGCTCTGGAGCCAGCATCAGTTCACCCAGCCTGGCCTTGAGGGTTTCTATGCCCGCTGCCGTGCGCCCGCTCACGCAAATGCAGGGTACCCCAAACCTGCGGCTCAAACCTTCGGTATCCACTTCCAGGCCTTTTTTGCGGGCCAGGTCGGTCATGTTCAACGCCAGGATCATGGGAAGCTCCAGGTCGCAGAGCTGCGTGAAAAGCAGCAGGTGTTTTTCCAGTCGGGTGACGTCGGCCACATAGACGATCGCATCGGGGTAGTGCGGGCTGTTGGGATTGGAAAACGTGTCCACTACAATGCGCTCATCCTCGGCATTGGGGTACAGGCTGTAGGTGCCGGGGAAGTCCACCACCTTGAGTGTTTGATCCCGGGAAAGGTGGAGTACCCCTTCCTTTTTTTCAACGGTGACCCCCGGGAAATTACCCACCTTTTGCTGCAGGCCGGTCAGCAGGTTGAATATGGAGGATTTTCCGCTGTTGGGGTTCCCCAAAAGCGCTATCGTACTCACTTGGCGAGCTAGAACCGTATCGGTGGAAGTCATGCTTCAACGATGATGGCTTCAGCTTCCGGTGCACGCAGGGCAAAAGAATAGGCGCCTACCTGTGCGTACCACCCGCCTCCAAAGGGGGCTTTTCGGATCAGCCGGATGGTCTGGCCCGGCAAAATCCCCATGGCCAGAAGCTTGCTGGCGTATTCCGGGTGGCGGATCTGAAGAATGCGCGCCGGTTGTCCAATGGGCAGGAGCGTGATCGCCCGTTTCGATTTCGCTTGTTCGGATGCGGCCAACAAAATGAATGCTTGTTTTGATTCAGCCGGGGAGTTACACGCATCAAATCCACCTGGCGTGGATCGCATCGCGCAAGTCCCGGCCATTAAAATTATTCAATTCGCCCAGTCGCTGAGGTGATAATCATCACTATCCTGCCGGGTCGGGCTATCGGTATGGCCGGCTACGGCCTGGCGGAGTTTGTAATCCGCCATGATCTCAGCCAGGCGGCGGTTGCGAAAGAGGCCACCCCAGCGCAGTACGAAATCCGGTTGATCCGGAGGGCCACAAATCAGCCAAAGGATGTAGTTGCCGCTTGTGCTGGCCTGAAGCCGAACGCCCTTCACGGGATGGTTTGCTTCGCTGAGCGAGGAGAAAGCGTCCAAATGCGCGGGCATGGCCGGCCTTTCTTCGCGTCCCAGCTGGTCGATGTATTGCTCCAAAAGTTTCTGATAACTCGTTCTCTTTTCCATAAGTGCGGCGGTTCGGGTAAAGATAAGGCAAAGGAGTTATTTAGACTGAATAAAAATAAATGCCTCGTCATGGGAACGTCTTTTTTGCTGGAAAAGATGTACGGACAACAAAAAAAGGCACCGCCATGGGTGCCTTTACCGTTTTTTCAGTCTTGTAAGCGGGCAGGATTAGAGGTGTGCGCGCAGCATCCAGGCCATTTTCTCGTGGGCTTCCATCAGCCCGATGAGAAAGTCCTGGGTGCCGGCGTCGCCGTGGGCTTCCAAGACCTCGTCCTGATCGTTGCGCAGGATCTGAATTACGGCCTCGTGATCGCGCAGCAGGTTGGTCACCATCTGTTGGGCGTCGCCCTTCAGGTGATCGGTTTCGTCCAGGCGGGAAAGCTCGCGAAACGCTTCCATGCTTCCCGGTGTGAAATAACCCAGGCTGCGAATGCGCTCGGCGATATCGTCGATAAACTCCGCCATGTCCGTATACTGCTCCTCGAAGAGCTCGTGCAACGGCTTGAAGGCCATACCCGTCACGTTCCAGTGGTAATTGCGGGTTTTGATGTAAAGCAGATGCTCATCGGCCAGTAGTTGGCTGAGGATCTCCGATATTTTCTGGCGGTTGTCGTCCGTTATGCCTATGTTGGTCTGCTGAGTATCTACGGCGAGTTCCGGATTTTGATGTGCCATGATGGTCGATTTTTTATGAACTGAACATTGAATACGCGCAGGATCTGGATAATATCTCACAATGCTTTTAAAGCAATTGGTTGATCTCTGCCACAACATATAAAAACATTCGGCAGAGCAAAAAGTTGGTCCGTGCCGCCGGTTAAAAAAAGCGAACGCCTTCATCGGCTGATGAAGGCGTTCGTGGTATGCAGGCCTATGCAAGCTTTGAAAAAAGGTCTTACTTTTGACCTACAGTTTACTAATGCGATGAAAGCCAAGGGGACTGCGCAACTGCGTGTGTCCCTTTGGTTTTTTTTAGCCTACGCGCTCGCGGGCACCGGCTTCGGCGGAAATGCCTTCCACCTCGGCGGTTTTACCGACGGCCAGCGAGTAGATCACCAGGCCGAATCCGATCTTGTTCACGGCATCGCCGATGTTGTAGATCAGATCCATGGAGCGAACGTCCAGTACGCCGGCCAGCCAGCCCGACTCGGGGATAGCCATGTAGCCGATGGGGTAGATGGCCCAGCCTACGAGTACGAACCAGGCGAGAGTGCTGAATGCACGTTGCAGCTTGGGGTCGTTGGAATTGCGCGACAGGCGCTTGGCCGATCCCAGCCACACCTCGTACAGAATACCCGCATAACCCAGGGTGGAGATAAAGCCCCACAGCGGCGACTGGTCGCGGAAGACCGTCTCGCCCAAGTAACCGGTCACGAGCATCCAGACGGAGTAGAAGATCATGCGCCACAGCAGGCCCTGCTTCGCGCCGAAAGCGCGCAGGATCAGGTAAAACTCCACGCACATCAGGGGTACCGTCAGGATCCAGTCGATGTAGCGAAACTCCGTGGGCGACGCCTGGTTGGTGGCCCAGAAATCGCGCATGTAAAAGTAGTGTACAGCCGCAATAAAGGTGATCAGTCCGGAAACCAGCATGGAATCTTTCCACTTACCTTGTACCTGGCTGAATTGGAAAAAGAAAAAGACAGTGGCAGCTGCCATGGCCATAGAGCCGATGAAAAACGTAAACCCTACGTAGTCACCGGACTGCAGTTGAGCCAGCAGCATGGGCTTCAAGTTCACTAATACGTCCATTGTATGAAATTTTGTTAAAAGTGTGTTAAAAGCTAATCCGTTAACAGTTCCGTAAGAAAAAGGTTTACAGAAATTCCCACAACTCCCTGGATTTTATGCCATAAGTCCGTGCTCTTCCATTCTGCCCAAATTATCCGCGGCCTTCCGCTGCCAATGATGAAAGCGAAAATCCACCAGCAGCATGTGGGGCAGGGTGATCAGCGCAACGCCTACGAACATCCAACCCAAGCCAACGGCCTCGTGCTGGCTGCGCATGTACCAGACCAGCATTCCTATACCCAGTAGAGCCATTACCGCAAAGGGTAATGTTATTCGAATATAATCAAGGAGTGTGAAATCCGGAATTTTTTTGGCCAAAAAAGCGCGCTGTTCTGCTATGGCATCCAGGGCATGCCAGAGGCTGAAATACACTGCAAAGCCCAGCAGCAGCGGCGTACTGAGAAATAGGCCGGCCAGCACGAGTACGTCCAGAAATCCCCTTCCCAAACCCGTCCGGTCGATCTGCCCGGACCTCCGCAGGCCGCAGAGTGCGCTGATGCTCCCCAGGCTGAACAGGGTCAGCAGGCCGTAGCGCCAGGTATCAGAAAGATCGGGAAGTGGGTGGTGAAGAATCTCCTGCAGAATGGCTGCCGTTTGCCCGTAATGCCACAACAGGGGAACTCCCAGCACGAAAAGCCCCCAGCTCAGGTAAAACCCGATGCGCCCGGGGGCAGGCAGGCGAAGGTCGTGCCAATTGGACTGGCCAAAATGGAAAACCGACAACAGCAGAAAAAATACCAGAGCGGACCCAGGCGACGCCCACCACCACAAGCCGTAAATCGCCATCAGGCCGATGTAGCGAAGGAAGAACCAGGCTTTTTCGGATGGCCGCAGCAGCCTGCCTTGCAGGTGTTTGAACAAGGTGTAATCCGTGGCGCCGTGGGGTATGCCCAGCAGGGCGATAAGCCCGATCGCCAAGGGCAGGGCATAAGCTTCTACCAGCTCCGGCCAGAGCCAACTGCAGGCTATGAGTACGAGACCCGTCAGCCACCGCCCGTACGGGCGCACTATCCCGGAAATGGTTGTATCCATGTCTTCGTCCCCGTTGTGCCGTAAAGCGCCCAGATAGCCTGAAAGAAGGGCCGCTTCGGCAGCGTACTGAACAATAGTCCTTCCTGAACCAGGTTGCTTTGCTCGTTCAGGAAAGTGAGTATTCGGTCCATGGGGTTGTGGTGGAACAGGCGGCTGAATATCGCTTTGCCCATATGGCCCTGTTCGCGGAGGATGTACAGCAACAGGTCGTCGTAGAAAGCGAAGCGATCATGTCGCCAGGCGGGAAGCTTGGGGGGCTCGCCGGCCTCCAATAGTTGAACGATCTGTCTGGTCTGCTCCTGAATGCGCAGGAACGCGTAGCCCGTAGTGGGTTTTACAGCCCCGCCCAGGGTGCCCAGGCGAACCACATGTGGATGCGGATTCGTATCTACCGGTCCGCCCTGCATGGGAATCACGCCGTACTCTTCTTCCAACTGCTCGTATCGATCCAGCGAATAAACCCGCTTCAGGTAGGCCTCCAGCTTAGTCCGGTAGGTCGCCTTGGGGAGCACCGCGGGAGAAAAGTAGGTCAACTCGACCAGTGCCTCCCGCCTGGAGAAAGGAAGCAGATAGTAGAAATGGGCAAAGTCTCCCTGTTCTTCCTGAAAGTCCATCAGAACGGGCGTGTGGGGGTCGAACACCTCCCGCTCGGCCCGTACGGTCCATCCCAGAAAGTGTTGGAGCAGGCCCGCCTTCGGGCTTTGCCGGTCCACCTGGGCAGGCGGAGTATAGCAGCTGTTGAATACCCAGGATGCATGGATCTTTTCCCCCTCGAGGATCACAAAAGGTCCGTTCCGGTCCTCGCCTACTTCCTGGATGTTGCCATACCGGATATCGAGCCCGGGAAAATCGGCAAGGGCGGCCTGGGTATGGCGGTAGAAGTCGATACCGCGCAAGAGCTGGTATTGGTAGGATTGAAGATGATCGATGCGCTCGCCCCGCTCATCGCGGTAGGCCATTCGATCCCAGCGATGCGCGATGATGTCGTCAAAGGATGTGGGCGCACTGGTCCAGAAGCACCAGGTGCGGTCGTTGCGCAACTTGGGACTTTTGTCCACTAGAAGGATTCGCCGGTGGCGGAGTGAAGATTGTCCGATTCGCCAAAGAAGAGACAGACCCGCAGCTCCTCCACCTGCCACTATGTAGTCGTAGGTGTTCAAGTTTGCCAATGCATTTAGCCTCTGTGTGCGCCGATCGGCTTTGGCCGTCAGCTGCCAGGTCCTTTGGGGTTTGTCAAAGGAGCTCCTCTGCTCCCGGTAGCTTATAGATGTAGCTACAAGACAAAAATGATTGGTAAAGGTTCAGTTTTCCAAATATTTTATTGTTTTTTTCTCCACGTTATAGCTTTGTTTTTTCGCTGGAAGAAAAAAAGACGATCCTTTGGTGTGTTTTTACAAAGGGGTGAGCCTTGCTCCTCCCTTGGTACGGCACTTCGCAGCATCGGTCTCAGACGTGGCCGGAAGCGTGCTTTCTCCTGTATATTTGTCAAAAATCGCATTCCTGCCACGACGGAGGCAACTTCCAGTTTTTTCCCGCTTTTTGATAGTCTTAGACATTTTTTTGCCCCTGTCTT
>JAJDFU010000044.1 GCA_020528935.1 Saprospiraceae bacterium
TCCCCACTCCTGGAAGCACTGTTTCTGGATGCCGGGTGTGCCGGAATGGTTTAAGGTGATCCTGACCCTGGTGGAGACCATGGGCTTGTTCAGCAGGCCGCTCACGCTCATGTTGCGTTGGTTTGCCAACATTACGGCCGGCCACATCGTGATCATCATTTTTGTAAGCCTCATTTTCATCTTTGGCAATGCGGGCGAAAGCGTGGCCGGAGCCGGCGTAGGCGGCCTGATGGCCGTACCCCTGACCCTGTTCATGATGGCCATCGAGTTGCTGGTGGCTTTCATCCAGGCCTTTGTATTCTGCATCCTCACGGCCTCCTACATCGGAGCCGCCATAGAAGAGGGGCATCACGAAGCGGAGCATCATTAATTTTTCATAAACACTGTCATCATGACTGGTACGTTAGCAGCATTGGGAGCAGGCCTGGCCGTAATCGGAGCCGGCATCGGTATTGGCAACATCGGCGCAAAAGCCATGGAAGCCATCGCCCGTCAGCCGGAAGCCGTGGGCGATATCCGCGCCAATATGATCCTGATGGCCGCCCTCATTGAGGGTGCTGCCCTGATCGCGATCATTCTGTCCATCTTCGTTCAGTAAGAACGGACGGGACACTCCCAAACGCAAGGGGGCAATTGCGGCAGCGGTTGGCTGCGGGATTGCCCCCACCATGATGCCCCCGATTTTGTGAAAAAACTGCCTTTGGCAGCGCAATCGAACCAACTATGGAACTGTTATTTCTGGCTGATTTTTCCGTGATCCGTCCCGAACCGGGACTCATTATCTGGACGCTGATCATCTTCATCATCTTCTGGTTGTTGATGGCGCGCTTTGCGTTTCGTCCTATCCAGAATGCCCTGAAGAAGCGCGAGGAAGACATTCAGAGTTCCCTGGATGAGGCCAAGCACGCCCGGGAGGAAATGGCCAACCTGAAAGCAGAAAATGAAGACCTGCTCAAACAGGCCCGCGAAGAGCGCAGTAAGATCCTGCGCGAAGCCAATCAGACCCGCGACAACATCGTGAACGAAGCCAAGAGCAAAGCAAAGGAAGAAGCGCGCAAGATCGTAGAGGAGGCCAGGGAGCAGATCGAGAACATGAAGGCCGAGGCACTCACCGACGCCCGCAACCAGATCGGTATGATGTCGATCGACATTGCCGAAAAGGTGCTCCGCAAGCAGCTGGGCGACGATACGGGGCAGCAGGCTTATGTGGATACCCTGATCAGCGAAATGAAATTCAACAACTAAGCGAGGACCACCCTCAAAAGCGCCGAAAACTATGTCTGTAAGACGGGTAGCATCGCGATATGCCAGAGCGCTGGTCGACCTGGCGCTGGAACAAGATAACCTGGAACAGGTCAAGGGGGATGTGGATACGTTTCGCGGCCTGCTCCAAAATCGGGACTTCGAACTGATGCTTCGCAGCCCCGTAATCGCAAATTCCAAGAAAAAGAGCATTCTCAAGCAATTGCTGGAGGGCAAAGTGGAGGATCTGTCCATGAAGTTTTTCAGTTTACTGGTGGATAAGGAACGGGATACGATCATTCCGGAAATCCTGACGGAGTTCATGGAATATTACCGGGAGGTCAAGCACATCAGTAAGCTGAAGGTCACTTCGGTACAGCCCCTCAAAGCGGAAAACCTGCAGGACATCATCAAGCACTTGCAGGAAAAGGAGCTGATCGAGGAACACGTGGAAGTGGAGACAGAAATCGATCCCGGCCTCATTGGCGGGTTCATCCTGGAGTTCGACGACAACATTTACGACGCCAGCGTTTCCAATCAACTGACGGAACTCAAGCGCGAATTTGAAGAAAACCTGTACCGTCCCCTCGTGGTGGCGCGGTAATCAACTTGCTCAACGATTCCGCTGCGGCGGAATGCAAAACTCAAGAACATGGTCGATGTAAAACCCGAAGAAATTTCAGCCATACTGCGACAGCAGATCTCCGGCTTTGACGAAAAGGCCAAGCTGGAAGAATACGGCATTGTGCTGCAGGTCGGCGACGGCATTGCCCGCGTGTACGGCCTCACCAATGCCCAGGCCGGCGAGTTGGTGGAATTTGAGGATGGGACCGAAGCCATCGTGCTCAACCTGGAGGAAGACAACGTGGGGGTCGTACTCATGGGAGCCGGCGAACACATTCGCGAGGACTCGCGCGTGCAGCGCACCGGCCGCATTGCCTCCATCCGGGTAGGCGAGGGTTTTGTAGGCCGGGTGGTCAATCCACTTGGACAGCCCATCGACGGCAAAGGGGCCATCGAAGGCGAGCGCTACGAAATGCCGCTGGAACGCAAGGCCCCCGGGGTGATTTACCGCCAGCCGGTAAACGAACCGCTGCAGACCGGCATCAAGGCCATCGACGCCATGATCCCCATCGGCCGCGGACAGCGCGAGCTCATCATCGGCGACCGCCAGACCGGTAAAACGGCTATTGCCATCGACACCATCATTAATCAACGCGAATACTACGAGCGCGGCGAGCCGGTGTACTGCATCTACGTAGCTTCCGGACAAAAGGCCTCCACGGTGGCGCAGGTGGCCCGCACGCTGGAAGAGAACGGCGCCATGGACTACTCCGTCATCGTGTCGGCTTCGGCTTCCGATCCCGCTCCCCTGCAGTTCTTCTCGCCCTTTGCCGGCGCCTGCATAGGCGAGTACTTCCGCGATACCGGTCGCCCGGCACTCATCATTTACGACGACCTCTCCAAGCAAGCTGTTGCCTACCGCGAGGTGTCGCTCCTGCTGCGCCGCCCGCCCGGCCGCGAAGC
>JAJDFU010000475.1 GCA_020528935.1 Saprospiraceae bacterium
CTCCAGCATCACGCGGTGATCGGTCGTGAGGTAGGGCTCGCACTCGATGCCGTTGAGGATGAGCACCTCGCAACGCTTGCCCTCCGGGATCTTGAGCTTGACGTGGGTGGGAAAGGCCGCGCCGCCCAGGCCTACGATGCCGGCATCCTGAATGCCCTGAAGAATGTCTTCAGGCGTGGCCGTTTCCAGGGGCACCGGGCGCCCGTCCATCACCTCCTGCCCGGAAAAGGGAAAGCTCTCCAGGTAAATGCCGGACACCATCTTGCCGGATATGGCCGGTACCCGGGCGATCTTTCGAACGACACCCGAAACCGGAGCATGGATGGGCACGGACATGTAGCCGGCTGCCCGGGCCAGGAGCTGCCCGCGATCCACCTCCTGCCCCTCGCGCACGACGGGCTCGGCCGGGGCGCCCATGTGCTTCGCCAAGGGCAGCACGATCAGCGGGGCAAAAGGAAACTGCCGGATGGGAAGCCCGTTGGTTTCCTCCTTGTGCTCCGGCGGATGAATGCCGTGCCGGAAGGTTTTTTTATGCCAGAAATTGAATAGGCTCATCTAAAGAGTAATGCAACAGCAGAATGGAAGATGGAAAGACCACAGCCATGGAACTTCTCCGGTTCTGCCATTCATCGGTTTTTCTGTTCTTCGGTTAATTGAATTTTTCTCCGCGCTCGATCCACTTCTCGATATCCTTCTCGCTGCGATCGGCCGGCAGGCCGGGGTGGATCACGCGGGCCGAGCACTTCTCGGCAGCCCGCACCAGATCCTGATAGGGACCGGCCTTGGGATCCTTGATGTACGCCTTGCCGTTCTCGTTGTAGGCAAACATGCCGGGATTGAGCTTGATGCATTCATCGCAGGCGGTGCATTCCTCGGTTTCGAGCCAGGGCGCCAGATAGTCGCCGGCGGGCTCCGGCTCTGCTTCCGCAGCCGGCTCTTGCCCGGCAGGCGCGTCGGTGGCCAGCTCCATCAGCTCGCTGCCGTCGCCGCCGGCCAGCTTCATCAGCCCGCGGGAGATGTTGCCCACGATCTCGGAGCGGATCTTGCTCTCCAGGTCTTCGGTCTTTTCCTCCGGAGGCTTCACGCCGGCCAGGGCCCGCAGCATGATCCAGAAGTCGCGCCGCTCCTCGCAGGACTCCACGATGGTCTTATCCACCAGTACGCGGTTGAGTTGCTGCTTGCGGTCGGTGGCCCAGATGTAGGGGAATTTTCCTTCGCGCTCGGCCTCCTCCAGTTCCAGGAAGTCGGCCAGTTGCACCATATGGTCGTTCCAGGCATCGCGCGGCACCTTGCGGAAGTGCTTGCGGAAGCGCCCCTCCGTGAGCGCAAAATCGGCGAAGGTCATGGCCACCTCCATCGTCTTCTCGCGGCCGTATTCCAGGTATTTCAGCTTGTAGGTGGGCCAGGTTTCGTGCAGGGCGGGGTTGCCCTCCAGGTCGAAGGCCTCCTCGGGCCGCACGCCCCGGTCGGGATTGTATTTGAAAATGGGATAGGCCCGGGACTCCAGGGCCAGCTTGGCCTGGTGCACGCCCAGGTCGTCGCCCACGCCGTGCTCGGGCTGGCAGGTGGTGTACAGGTTGAAGAGGGCCGGCCGCTGGGTCATCAGCCCGTCGATGAAGCCTTCGATCATCTGGCTGGTATGGGCCAGGCTGGCCTGCAGCACGTAGGTGTTGCGGTGGGCCATGGCGATGAGGCCGATCTCCTTGCGGGGTTCGGGTTTGCCCTTCCACACCTTGCCGAATTCGGCCATGTCGGACACCTGTCCGATGAAGCCCGAAGTACAGGCCTGGCCGCCGGTATTGGAGTACACCTGCGTATCCACCACGATCACCTTGATGGGCTTGCCGGAGGCCATCAGGCGCGAGAGGTTCTGGAAGCCGATGTCGTACATGGCGCCGTCGCCGCCCAGTACCACTACGGGCGGACAGAGCAGCCACTCCTCCTCCGTGAACTCCTTCCAGTTGAAGTAGCGGAAAAAGTCCTCGTGCTCGCGCGGGTCGTAGCGCCCTTCCAGTTCGAGCTCTGCCTTGCGGATAGCCCGGAAGCCCTCGGCCATTTTGGCCATGTGGCCTTCGAAGATGCCCATGGCCATGGAGGGCGAATCCTGGAACAGGTGATTGGCCCAGGGGAAGGGATAGGGATTGTACGGCCAGGTACTGCCCCAGACGGAGGTGCAGCCGGTGGCGTTGCACATGCCCATGGTGGCCCGCCCCTGGCCGGTAGTGCCCTGGGTGTAGGTCCACTTCAGTTTCTTCAGCCTGGCCAGCAGCTGGGTCATTTCCCGCAGCCAATCCTGATCGATGGGCTCGCTGCCCCGGGCCGATTCCATCTTGCCGGCAATGCCGGATACGGTCAGGTCGGTCTGCCCGCTTTCACTCAGGATGCGGTTCATCAGATCGGCATCGCTGAGATCGACCGGGCCCATCAATTGCTCGCGGATGTGCTGCTCCAGTTTTTGGATCAGCCCCTCCAGTTTGGCCACGTGCTTCTTGATGCGGGGCTGCATGAGCGATTCCACGGTGGCGGTAAAGAGGTGAATGACCGACTTCTCGGAGCAGCCCAGGCAGGCGCCGTCGCCGCTGGCGAAGCTCTGGTAAGCATCCTTGTTGAGCAGGATGGTCTCCAGAGGGCCGATCTTTTCTTCCAGATCGTCCACGCGCTTGTACTTATCGGGCGTATTGGGCAGGTCCGTCCACAGGTCCCACTCGCGCCGCAGGCGATCGATAGAGGTTTCGGTCTGGGGCACGGCCCGAAGGGCGTCGTCGGGGCACACCTCGATGCATTCCATGCAGCCCTTGCAGGTGTAGGGGTTGATGGTGATGCCTAACAGGCCGCCGCTTCCGGATTCCTGTTTTTCCGGCAGATCGAAATAGGGCCGCGTGAGGGCGAACTTGGAGTCGCCCAGTTCTGCGCGGAACCAGCCGAACTCTTCGGCCAGCTCGGGCTGCTCGTCCAGCATGCGGTCGATGGTCTCCTGGATCACGACGTTGACGGTCGTACCGTTGCCGACCTCCGGGAAGCCTTCGCGCACCCGGCTTTCCATTTGGCGCACCGCCTTGGGCAGATGATTCAGCTTGCCGTGTTTTTTGCGCACCCGCTCCGTCACGGTATTCAGCACGTCCGACAGTTCGCTCACCAGCCCGGGAATGGCCGTATCCGGGCAGGCGGTGTAGCAGTCGCCGCAGGCCGTGCAGTTGTTGGGGATCCATTCCGGATGCTCGAAGCGGATGGAGGTCATATCGCGGAACAGGGCCGTGGTGGAGGGCATGACGCTGAGCCCGATGAAGGGGTCGGTCAGGTTGTCGCTGCCGTTGCCGCGCAGGTAGAAGTTGCCCGTTTGCTCCCAGAAGCGGTGGATGTCGCTGAGGCGGGATTCGCTCTGGGGCGTGCGCTTGAGGATGCTGGGAATGGGTACTTTGGCGTGGCCGTTTTGAGCGGCTTCCGCCTCTTTGCCGAGCGTCTTTTGTATGACCTCATGCACCTCGTCGAAGCCGCGCTTCACCACGCGCATATTGTCGTTCACCACGCGCTGGCCCTTGGCGCCGAATTTGTGCTGAAGCTGATCCTCGATGGCCTTGAGCAGGGCCGGCTCGGAGAGGCCCGATTTCTTCATCAGGGGGGAAGCCGCAAAAAAGGCGCCCTGAAAGGCAATGCCTTGCATGCGCAACTGCAGCTCGGGATCAGTGGCCTCTTCCCGGGCGATCTTGAAGCCGTCGATGTAGAAGAGGCGGATGTCGTTGTCGATGATCACCTTCTGGTAGGGCCGCGGAATGTCGGCCCAGACCTCCTCCGGTCTTTTCTTCTCACTCTGGATGATAAAGACCCCGCCCTTTTTCAGGCCGGCCAGCGCATTGGTGTGCTTGAACACATTGGGATCGGGCGAAAGCACTACGTCCACGAAGAAGTACTCGCAGTTTACCCGGATGGGCTCGGGAGCTGCGGCCAGGTAGTAGGTGGTGGGCTGCCCCTTTTTCTCGGAGCCGTACTTGGGGTTGGCCTTGATGTGATAACCCAGCAGATCGTAGAGGGTCATGGCCAGGTTCTTGCCCGTGGTGATGGCCCCCCAGCCGCCCACGGAGTGAAAGCGCACGGTAATGGCGTCTTTCGGCATGAGGTTGGGGTTTTCCGAACCCCGCACGGCCAGGTCCTTTACCCGGGGATAGAAATCCTGGATGCTTTCCTGATAGGCCTGCTGCTTGGGCGTAAAGGGTACATCGCGGATGAAGTCGATGGACAGGTAGAACTGCTTCTGCTGCCTGCCGTCGGGCAGCATGTTCTCCACGGCTCCGATGAGGCCTTCCGGCTGCAGGTCGCGGCTGCCCAGGCCGAAGGAGCCGGAAAAGATGGCCGGCATATCCTTGGGCTGGTAGGCGGGCAGGTCGGGATAGGGCGAATTCTTTTTGGCGAGACCGTTTTCGAGGCACTTGGTGAGCACCGAGCGGATCTCGCGGGCGATGGGCAGATCGGCCGCCAGGGGCTGATCGAGCCGCTCCAGCACGGTCACGCCCTTTTTGCCGCGCAGCACATTGCCGATGTGGTCGGCCGGGAAGGGGCGGAACATCACCAGATCGACGACTCCCACCTTGAGGCCGCGGGTTTCGCGCAGGTAATCGGCCACGGCTTCGGCGGTGGGCACTACGCTGCCCTGCCCCAGCAGGATATAGTCGGCATCCTCTGTGCGGTAGCCCATGACCGGTTGGTAGCGACGCCCGGTGAGGGCTTCGTATTCAGTGAAGGCCCGCTCGGCCAATTCCCGGATGTGGTCGAAGAAGAACGGCCGCTGGGCAGCAACGCTCTGCATATAGGCATCCTGGTTCTGTACGATGCCGGCCATCACGGGGTTGTCCACATCCCAGAGTTCGGGGATGCGCCGGCGCGTATCGCCGTAGATGATGCGCTGGGCGGGGGTCGGCGTCTCGATGATGTCGTCGGGGCGACCCAGGTATTCGGCGATCAGTTCGCGCTCGGGCAGGAGGAGCGATTCGATCAGGTGGGTGGTCAGGAAGCCGTCCTGCGCGATGATGCCGGGCGTGAGGGCCAGCTCGGCGATGCGATGGGCGATGATGTTGAGGTCGGCCACGTGCTGGGCATTCTTGGCGAAGAGCTGGAAAAAGCCCGTGTCGTCCACGGCGTGGTAGTCGTCGTGTCCGGCGTGTACGTTGAGGGTGGACTTCGTCATGGCCCGGCTGCCGATGTTGAGCACGTAGGTGAGGCGCTTGCCTACGGCGGCGTAGAGCGACTCGTGCATGTAGGCAATACCCTGCCCGGAGGAGAAATTGGCCGCGCGCAGGCCGGTCATGGACAGACCGGCGGTCACGGCCGCTGCCGCGTGCTCGCCCTCGGGCTCGATGAAAATAAGCGGGCGATCCGAGATATTGATGTGGCCTTTGGCAGCGGCATCGGCCCAGTACTCGCCCATCTGGGTGGATGGCGTAATGGGATAGGCACCGGCCGCCACGGACGCTTCCCGCCCGCACATAATGGCGGGGGTATTGCCGTCCATCGCGGCCCGGAGCCCGGGGTAATTGACGGTACTCTTGGCTCGACTCAAGGGAAAAAGGATTCGGAAAAAGGATAGCCCGGGACCACCACTGCTTGGCGGGTAAAACCGGGCTGGGGTTCAGCAAGGTTAAACGATCAATAGGCCGGAGACTCGTCCAGGGCAATGGCCTGGGTTTGCTTGGCTACCTTGAGGCAGTCGCTCACCGTACCCACATCCAGGCAGTAGTCCTCGGGACCCTCCTTGTGTCGGCAGGCCAGCGGCGTGAGGTCGATGAGGTTGAAGCGGCCGTCCAGGGCCCGGCACTGTTCCATCAATCCGGCTACAGTGACCGGTGCTTTCGGGGCTTCGCCGTTTTTCTGCAAAAAGGAGATCAGGTAATTGACGATGGACTGCCGGGCGTTGATGCAGACCAGATGCGAGGTTACATCCTCTTCGGAGCGCATCAGCTCCTCGGAAGCAGCGGCCAGCATGCGGTTGGCTTCCTGTATGAGATCATCGGTGGGGACCTTATCCATGCTATTTGATTTTCAGGTCGTTGGATAGACTGGGATAAAAATCTCCGATCTGCTGCGGGCAGCCCATGAAGAATGTCAAAGTAAGGGATGATATATCTCACCCGGACAAAGAAGGATTTGTTCCGGAAAACAACAGGAGGCTATCGATTTAGGGCGTATCTTTCCGCTTAGGGCGAGATCTCGCCCTTCCCATACGGTAAGACCCTAAACCCAATCCCATGCCTACCCGGCCCAAGGTTTTTTGCCTCATCGGAAGTGTGTTGTTAGTTTTCATGGCCGCCTTCCACGGCAGCGGCTACGGATTTATCCGGGGAGCCATCCGGGATTCCGACGCGGCGAGCTTCCTGAAGGAGATCGTACCCGTCCTTTTCGTCCATCCCTCCTACCATCTGCTGGGACTGGCCGGCTTCGGCCTGCTGGGGCTGTTCCTGAAGGAAGGAAACGGGAAGGTCTGGTTTCTGGTAGCCGGCCTCGTATTGGGGGATGCCGGGCTGGGCTTTGCCGTCGGCGGGCCCATTCCGGGCGGCCTATTGTCATTGGCGGCAGCGTGTTTCCTGATCGCCGGATGGATGGCCAGGCGAAGCAGGGCATAGAAGGCATGGGATCTGATCAGGCAAGGTGCGGCAGCACCTGCTCCACCTCCACTTCGATGCCCAGGCTCTCCGAAGCCAGGGTGGCGCTGCGATCGAAAACATCCACCTCCCGGTACTTGCCGGATACCGGCTGCCGGTACCGCTCGATGCGATCGGCCTCCAGATCCACCAGCCAGCACTCGGGAATCCCGCTCCCGGCATAGTGGGGGATCTTCACCTCGCGATCGTAAGCCAGGGAGCGTCCGCTGACCTCGATCAATAACCCTACATCTGCAGGGGTGGGCAGGCCGCCGGCATAGAAGTCTTCCCTGAACGTCAGCACGGCCAGATCGGGCTCCGGTTCGGATTGCCCGTCCGTGCGGATGGGGCTCTGCACGCGCAAAATGTAGTCAGCCGGTAACCGATTGCCCAACAGGCGGTTCAGGCGATCCACTACGGCAGCGTGCTTACTTCCGATCGGGCTCATATCGATGATTTCACCGCACAACAACTCCACCCCTTTTTCGGGCAGGATACCCGACTCGGCCATTTTGTGGTATTCCTCTGCGGTAAAAAGCCGGCGTTGGAGGGTGGTTGTCATAGTTCTAAGATATGAATTACAGAAAAGGAAAACAAGATCAGCAGTTGCCTCCCAAACTTTTACCTTCTCCTGCCTTGGAAGCGGGTGGAAGGAAGGCCAAGAGACAGAACAGAATGCAAAAAAAGATAACCGGTTCGTATTCTCTAAAGGTGGTATAGTTCGGTCAGGAAAAAGGGCGCCCAGTAGGCGGGATGCCTCCTTTCTTCCGGCGCCTCGCGCAGATACGCCAGGGTGGCCGATTGGAGGGCATGCGCCGGCGTCTGGTCGGCCAGGTGTCGATGGAAAAGGATCATCAGTCGTTTGCCGGCTTCATCGTCGACAGGCCAGAGGGCGCCCAGTACGCGCCGTGCGCCGGCGGCAAAAAAGGCCGCCTGCAGGCCGAAAAGATCATCGCCGGGCAGGTACCGGAGGCCGCGCCCGGCAACGGGGCGGCTGCCGGCGAAGCAGCAACTCAATACGACCAGGTCAGCGCGCAGGCGCCACAGCGAAATATCAAAACCATCGATCGGCGCGTCGCGGAGGAAGAGGCGGGCGTCCAGGGGGGCATCGCCCGGCAGGTCTTCGCCGTGCAGCGCCAGGTGCAGGAGGCGAAAACCAGCCAGCTCGCCCGCCTCGTCCAGCGCCTGCAGGCGGCGGCGGGTAGCCCCTTCGTTCAGCAAGGCACACACGGACGCTCCCCGTCGCTCGTAGGCGGCCTGCAGCTGCATGACTTCGCTGGCCGCTCCAGGCAGGTTGGGAA
>JAJDFU010000426.1 GCA_020528935.1 Saprospiraceae bacterium
GCAAAGCTCAGGCCGATCACATTGTACACAAAAGCGATGCCGTAGGCGCCGTACACCAGCCGGATGCTGCGCCGGGCAAAGCGCAGGAAGGTGGGAAAGCGCTGAAAGGCTCCGGCGAAGAGAATGCCGTCGGAAGCCGGCGTGAAGTTGTTGGTGTTTTCCGTAACTACGATGCCGCAGTCGCTCTGCTGGAGGGCACCGGCATCGTTGAGCCCGTCGCCGATCATGAGCACCTGCTCGCCTTGCTCCTGCAGCCGGCGGATGAACGCCAGCTTGTCGGCCGGCTTTTGTTCGAACTTTAGGTGTTCGCCCCGGCCGAAGAAGGGCTCCAGCAAGGGGCGCTCCCGGTCGTTGTCGCCGGAGAGGAGGTAGAGGCCGGCCTGTTCCCGGAGCGCATCCATGAGCTCGCGCGTGCCGGGGCGGTAGTGGGAGCGCAGGTGAAACCGGCCCTTCAGGCGGCCGTTGAGCTGCAGGTGAACGCCCCGGCCTTCCGCCGCAGGGGATACCTCCATAAAGGCGGGGGCACCCAGCCGGAGTTCCAGCGGGCCGAATTGGGCCCGAATGCCCCGGCCTACGAGCTCTTCCCAGTGATCGGCCCGGGGCAGGGGCGTACCGTTGAGGGCCCGGCTCAGGTGCTGCGCGATCTGCTGGCTGGCCGGGTGGCTGGAAGCCGAAGTGGCAGCCAGCAGGGCGCGCTGTTCCTCCGGGTTCAGCGCTTCGCCCTCGTAGGCCACCTCGCCCCGCTCGCGTATAGTGAGGGTGCCCGTCTTGTCGAAGACTACGCTGCTGAAGCTGCTCAGGGCCTCGATCACGGCCGTGTTTTTCAGGTAGAACTGGTGCCTGCCCAGGATGCGCAGGGCATTGCCGAAGATGAAAGGGACGGCCAGCGCCACCGCACACGGGCAGGCGATGATGAGTACGGCCGTGAAGGCATTGATCGCCGTACCGCTATCGCGCGGCAGCCAGTAGGCCAGGGTGGCAAAGGCGATCAGCAGGATGACGGCAGTGAAGTATTTGCCCACCGTATTGGCCAGCTTGCTGGCATTGGATTCCCGGCTTTTGGCGAAGGCCTCGTCGTTCCATAGCTGAGTGAGGTAGCTTTGGGATACCTTTCGCGTAAGGCTCAGCTCGATGAGCTGCCCGGTCTGCCGGCCGCCCGCGTAGAGCTTTTCGCCGGTCGTCTTGTGCACCGGCTCGCTTTCGCCGGTCACGAAGCTGTAGTCGATCTCGGCTTCGCCGCGCAGGAGCACGCTGTCGGCCGGGATGAGCTCGCCGTGGCGCACCCGGATCACATCGCCGGGTTCGAGTTTGTCCAGGGAAACGGTTTTCCAGCCCTGCTCCCCCTTTCGCTGGGCGGCAATGGGGAAATAGGATTTGTAGTCGCGCTCAAAGGAGATGTTGTGGTAGGTGCGCTGCTGAAACCACTTGCCGACCAGCAGAAAAAAGACCAGCCCGGCCAGGCTGTCGAGGTAGCCGGCACCGGTGTGGCTGAGGATCTCGTACAGGCTTCGGCCAAAGAGGGTGAGGATGCCCAGGGCAATCGGCACGTCGATATTGAGCTGGCGCTGCTGCAGGCCCAGCCAGGCGCTCTGCAGGTAGTCGCGCGCGCTGTAAAACACCACCGGCAGGGCAAGCCCGATGTTGAGGTAGCCGAACAACCGGAAAAAGAAGGAGTCGGCCGCCTTGTCCAGCCCCAGGTATTCGGGGAAGCTCAGCAGCATGATATTGCCGAAGGCAAACCCGGCCACGCCCAGCTTGTAGTAAAAGGAACGCTCTACCAGAGGACGGGCGTCCTCATCCAGGTCGCCCAGGTTGATGGCCGGCGCATAGCCGATGCGGTCCAGCAACTCCACGATCCGCCGCAGAGCATGCGGGCCCTCGGCATAGCTGAGGTAGAGTTCTTTCTTGGTGAAGTTTACCTTGGAATCGCGTACCTCCTCGTTGAGTTTGTAGAGGTTTTCCAATAGCCAGATGCAGGAGGCGCAGTGGATCTGCGGCAGGTAAAAGGTGATGCGGGTGTGCGTGCCGTCGGTGAAGTCGATGAGGCGTTCGCGCAAGTCGGGGTCGTCCAGAAAGGCGTATTCGGCCTTGGCCTTGCCCTTCAGGCTGATGCCGGCCGTTTCGTCCAGATCGTAATAGCGGCACAGGTCGTTGGCGTTGAGGATCTCGTACACCGTCTGGCAGCCCGTGCAGCAAAAGGATTTCTCATCAAAACCGATGTGCACATCGTCGCAGGGCTCGCCGCAGTGGTAGCACGCCACCTCTGCCGACGGCTGCAAATTCGTCTTGCGCTGGTCCCGGGTTGCTGCAGGCATATGGTTATGACCGGATTATTTTCCAAAAATAGGGGGGGCAAAAAAGGGGACGGATGACTTTTGTCAGCCTTCGCAGTACCTGACTTTCCGTTGATACTTCGCGAACCTGAGGTGCAGCCGCTTTATTCGGGCTAAGTTGGCATCGGTTCGCGGTTTCCGTTTGCAACCCAATAGCGCTCTTCCCGGTAAGCGATCAACCCACCAGCCCGCGCAGGTGCTTCCAGTTTCGGATCAGAAAGAGTGCAGCCAGTAAACTCAGCCCTCCGGACAGGGCAGCCTGACCCCACTGCCCGTACAAAGCGTAGCCGGTGGTGAACAGCGCTCCCCAGCACGCAAAGGTGCCGGCCAGCATGGCAGCGAGTTCAGGGGCCAGAGCCGGGACCCGGGCTTCGGCGGGCAATGCGATCTATTGGGCGATCGGGTTCGAGCCGTAG
>JAJDFU010000262.1 GCA_020528935.1 Saprospiraceae bacterium
CCTCCCTCGGCCTTGTCTTTCATTTTTTCCGCGGTTTTTGTCCTAGTCTCCGAGGCTTTTTGGTTTTGCTGTTGCTGCCTGTGTTGCTGGCTGCGCTTCATTGCCAGCTGTATATCCTCCATTTGCTCCTGGGGATCGCCCAGGTTCTTGGGGTTTTCCAGCTCCTGGTTTTTCTGCTCAATATCCTCCATCTTTTGCTGGAGCTCGTCAAATTTTTCCAGGATCTCTTCCTGTTTTTGCTGCAGTTCTTCGGTTTTCGCATTCTCCGCCTTGGTCTGCTCGCTGAGTTCCTGTTCTTCCCGGGCCAGCTCTTCCAGGTTCTCCACGGCATCCAGGACCTCTTTTTCCAGTTCCAGCTGTTTGTAGAGTTCCAACAGGCGCTCCATCTCCATTTCCATTTCCTGGTCCTGGTACTTCATCTCTTCCATCATCTCCAGTGCCTGGTCTTTATCGAGCTCCTCCATCAGTTGCTGGATCTGTTCCAGCAGTTCCTGCATCTCCTGATCCATGCTTTCCTCGAACAGCTTTTCGAGTTGGTCCTGTTTCTCGTCCAGGTTCTCATTCGGCTGTTTGTACTCCTCTTCATTTTGCCGGTTCTCCTCAAACTTTTTCCGGGCTTCGTCCATTTGCTCCTGCAGTTCCTTCTGGCGCTCCATTAGTTTTTCCAGGTCTTTTCGGGTTTGCCAATCCAGCTCTTCTTCCTGGAGCAGTTTTTCGCGGGCGCGCTGCAGTTCATCCTGGATCTTTTTAGACTCCTCAACGGCGTTCTCCAGATTGTTCTTGATGTCTTCGTCGTTCTGTTCGGCCATGGCCTCAAATTCTTCTACGGTGGGCATGGCGTAGCGCATCACCTGGGTGCGGGCGACCTTGCTGCCGTAGATGGCATCGTTGTCGTACACTTCGAAGTAATAGTTCACCTCTTCGCCCGGTTTCAGGTTCAGTTCGTTGAGGTCGAATACGTGGTCGAAGGAGGTCTTTTTGCCGGCCGGGGAGCCAAGGCCCACCGTTTGAAGCGGTCCTTCCTCGCCTTCACTGTTGACGATGCGGTAATTGAAGGACAGGTTTTGGAGCCCGTAGTCGTCGCTGGCCTCTCCGATGAAGAAGAGCACCTTGCGCATGCTGCTGTCGCGAAACTCATCGGCCTGAATGCTGGGGTGGAGATCCGGCACCACGGCCAGGGAGTAGGTGATGGAGTCGGCATCCTTCAGCGCCTGATTGGACATGAAGAGCTTGTAGAGTTCGGCCTTGAAGGCCTGCTTTTGGTAGGTGAAGTAGTTTTCTCCGCTGCGCCGGGCTGCCAGGCGTTCGTCTTGGCCTGAGAAGTAGAGGCCGATATCCTCGGTGTGCTCGGCCTGAAAAGCCCATTGGATCACCGTGCCTGTCGGCACCGACAGGTCGCCGACATTGGACAGGCTTTCGTCCCGCCGCCCGGTGTAGTCCGGGTAGTCCAGCTCGACCTCAAAAGCGGTGATATTGGGCTTGCGCAGTACGGAAAGGGTGTAGGTAGGCGATACTACTTCCGCTGCTGAAAGGCGGAAATCCTGATCCTTCTGCACATTGTTGAAGCGGTATTCAAAGGTTTGTGCGTCGGTTTTGCGCATCCGGTACTGGTAGCCCTCCACCTCAATGAACACCTGATCGGGGATCACCTGGCCGTCTACGCGCACTTGCAGGGGGTAATCTTCGTATTGCACCACAGCGGGCTGCTTTTCCGCCAGCAAAAATTGAAAGGGAGCCGGCTTTTCGAAGGTCTCATTGTTGTTGATCAGCCGGTGAGTACTGTCGCGAATAACGCTGGGCGCGGCGAACAGAAGGACCAGGAGCAGCAGCAGGGGAGGCAGGGCGTAGCGAAGGTACTTCCGGTTCTGTCCCAGGTTGATGGCCTTTTGAAAGGGTACGGGCTTCAGCTCTTCGGTCTTCTGGTTGATGCTGGCCAGAATGAGGTCGCGGTTGGAGACCGAATCACTTTGGCGCTTGAGGTGCAGCACGTTCAGCAGCTTGTCCTCTACCTCTGAAAAATGGGAGCCCACGATGCGGGCGGCCTGTTCGTGCGAGATGACCCTGCCCAGGCGGAAATAGTGCAGCAGGGGCGTGAACACCCAAAACCCCAATGCGAGGAGGCTTATGCCCAAAAAGGTGAAGAACAGCACCTTCCGCGTAGGTACGTCAAAAAAGTACTGATACTCCAGAAGGTTGAAAAGCAGAAAAACGGCAAGAATCACGGCAATACTGTACAGCGTGCCCCGAATGGCCTGATTGATGTAGTACTTTCGAATGAACTGATCGAGCTTTTCAATGAGCAGCTGGTAATTATCCTTCGTTGCCATGTGCTTGGTTGTCGCTTCTACCTAATGTAGGATAAAACCCCCTAAACCAGGCAAATGGTTTACTATTCGTCCATTTTAACGCCCGGAAAAGGCAAAAAGGTAAGGCCTACCCCAACAGAATGGAAAAATATGGAGGTTGACAGGAAAAGTCAATAGCCTGTTAGCCCGGTTTAAGGCAGAACATGCACCGCATGTTCCGGCCCCTGGGCTGGCAAATGGTAAAAATTTGTTCGTCCATGCGTGATCAGGGTTTTGGATTGCAATCACTTATTCGATAGGTACCCCGATGTGGAATGGCAACATTTTGGCATGGTCCGGGGCAGACCGGTTATAATATTTCACATATCAACATGTTATACGGTTTCCAGGATAAAATGCCCTTTTTACCAAGACCTATTTTATCCTGACGATCCTGCGGGTGTCAGCACGGAAGACCCTGACATAAGTGGTTGAAAACACGCTTGTCTTCAGCCACTTATCGTCATTATGCACGAATTTTCGTGAATAATCCGGCTTAAGCAGAACGAGCAGAAGGCAGGTCGGCAGACGGAAAAAATGATCTACAGCTGATCCAACAGCGCCTTGAGTCGCGGATCCGACTCCTCGGCCTGCAGGGCCGTCAGACGCTCCCGAATGGGCGGAAGCCGGGGGTCTTCCGGATTCTTTTCCCGCAGTTTCTCCTGCATCTGGCTGAATGCATAGGCGGCTGCGTATCGTTTGATCACCGGGTGTTCCGGATCGCTGCCGATTTGGTGCAGGAGGTCGAGCCCCTGATCGAAGTCCTCCTTGCCGGCTTCCAGCAAAAGCTCGCCGTAATTCGCAAAGAACGGAATGGAGGCATATCCCTCCATGCGTTGGAAGTGCTGCTCGAAAAACGGCAGGGCATTGCCCTGGCCCGCCTCGGCAAATACCTGCCCGACGGCCTGGATCATGCGGGCACTGTTTTGGGCTTCTTCCCATCGGCGGGCATAGGGCAGAGCCCGGTCTGCATCGAGTTCGGCGAGCAAACGCAAGGCGGCAGCCAAGACCGCGAAGGCGCTGTCCTGTTCCAGTACCTCGGCGGCCAGCTCTTCGAGCCCGGGGGCCTCCTGTGCGGCCAGTGCAAGCAGTGCGCTTTGGCGAATCTGGGCGTTGGGGTCGCGCCGGGCCATGCGCCGGATACTCCTCCGGGCTTCCTCCGGGGCTTCTTCTTCAAAATACTGCAGGGCGAGTTCGCGAATGTGCCAGCTGGGATCGTTCAGTGCTTCGAGGAATAGTGCGGTGCGCTCGGAGTTGTACAATGCTTCCAGGGCCTCGTATCGGCTGATCACACTGGCGCTTTGCCGGTACTGATAGGCGTATTGGGCCGGAGTCTTATTTTCGAGCTTTTCGCACAGCAGGATGTGATCGGGATCGAAGGTGATCAGGCGGGGCTCGTCCTTTACCGGAAAGGAAAAGGTCTGTTCGCGTCGGGTGATCAGGAGGGGAAATCGCTGTTCGCTGAGGTCTCCGTAGCGAACCTCTACCTCCGAAGGCAGGCGAAAGACGCCTGGCATGCGTTCGTAATCCTGTTCCTGCTTTACGGTGACCAGCACCTTCCGGTTGTCCGGATCGTAGGCATACCGGATATCGAGCTCGGGATGCCCGGAGCTGAGGTACCACTGATCGAAGAACCGATGGAGATCTCTGCCGGTCACCCGTTCAAAGGCCAGGCGAAGGTCGTGGACCTCAACGGCCCGGTAGGCATTGTCTACCAGGTAGGTATGGAGCGCGGCAAAGAAGGCTTCGTCCCCCACCTCGTGGCGCAGCATGTGCAGTACGGCACCGCCTTTGTTGTAGCTGTGGGCATCAAACAAGTCTTCCGCTTCGTCATATTGAAAATGGATAAGGGGGTGAATGCCGCCCAGGGTAGATTGAATATAGCGGCGCCGCTCTTCCAGCAAGTGCATATCGGCCTCCTCGCGTCCGTACTTGTACTCAAACCAGAGGTATTCGCCGTAATTGGCAAAGCCCTCGTTCATAGTGAGGTTGGCCCAGCTTTCGCAGGTGACGTAATTGCCAAACCACTGGTGAAACAGCTCGTGCGCTACGATGCGATCGTTGTTCTCCTGGTAGAGGTCCCGGCGATCGCGCTGCACGAACGCCCCAAAAACGGAAGCCGTGGTGTTTTCCATGGCACCGGATACGTAATCCCTGACCACCACCTGACTGTACTTGGGCCAGGGGTACTGAAGGCTCAGTTTCCTGGAAAAAAAGCGAAGCATTTCCGGCGTATGTGCAAAAATGGCCCGGGCGTCGGCCTTGTATTCGGGCTCCACATAGTATGCCAGCGGAATTCCGTTCTCTTCTTCCCGAACTACGGCAAACTCCCCTACGGCCAGCATAAACAGGTAAGGGGCATGGGGCTGATCCATTTTCCAGTAGTCGGTGCGGGTGCCGTCATCGTTGCGGGTGGAGGAAACGAGCAGCCCGTTGGACAAGGTAAGAAAGCGATCCTCCACGGTAAGGAACACCTCCTGGGTGCAGCGCTCGTTGGGTTGATCTATGGTTGGAAACCAGCGGGAGTTGTGCTCCGTTTCTCCCTGGGTCCAGATTTGCTGGGGTTTGCCGGCCGCACTTCCGCTGGGGTTGACAAAAAAGAGCCCGCGATCGGAAGTGATGGCGCTGCTCCCCCCGCTGGCCCTCGGCCTGGCCGTATAATCCAGATACACGGCAAAGGTCTCGTCGCGTTCGTAGGTTTTATCCAGTTGAATGCGGATCTGCTGCCCGTCGTATTCGTACTCCAGGGGTTCTTCGCTGCCCACCATGCTCACCTGGTGGAAAGCAAAGCCTTTGGCATCCAGCGCAAGGCTGTTGCTGGGATAAAAATAAGGGCGCAGGCGGAGGGTGGCCTTGCCCAGCACTGCTTCTCCAGGCCAGTCGAACACCAACTCCAAGCGGGTGTGCAGGAGGTCGTGCCGGCGCGTGGGCGAAGGCCGGTAGACCGGCAGGCTGTCGGGCTCGGGCTGGCCGGTCTCGCCCGGTTCCAGGGGAGCTGCTACGATCTCCAGGGTGTCCAGGTCGCGAAACTCCATGTCCAGCGGCACGGTGACCGTCTCTTGGGGGGTACTGCAGCTCCAGCCCAGCAGGAGCACTGCAATGGAAAGCAGAACATTCTTCATCGGCCAGTTGCGATTCTTCTTTACATTCAAGGGGAAGAGCGGATTGCTTGCGTACTTCTATTCGCTTACGTGCTCGGCTTCTACTTCCTGCAGAAAATCCTCCAGGTAACGGTTAAACAGTTGCGGATGCTCCATCATGGGCGCGTGGCCGCATTGGTCTATGAAGATGAGCTGGGAATTCTTGATGAGCTTTTGGAATTGTTCGCCCACGAAAGCCGGTGTGATCTGGTCGTCGCGTCCCCAAACCAGCAGGGTAGGAGCATTCACCTGGTCCAGCTTGTCGGCCAGGTTGTGGCGCACGGCCGACTTGGCCGTGGCGATGATGCGAATGGCCTTGTTGCGATCGTTGACGATGTCGTATACCTCGTCTACCAGTTCCTTGGTAGCTACCTTGGGGTCGTAGAAGGTTCCCTCGGTTTTTACGCGAATGTATTCGTAGTCACCCCGTTTGGGGAAGGACGTGCCCATAGCGCTTTCAAACAGACCGGAACTGCCGGTGAGAATAACGGAGCGGATCTTGTCGGGATGAGCCAGGGCGAAAAGCAGAGCGATGTGGCCGCCCAGGGAGTTGCCCAGAACGTGTACCTGATCGTAGCCCTTGTAGGCCACAAAATCAGCTACGTAGTCCACCAGGCCGGTGACGGAAACCTTGCGGATAGGCATTTCGAAAATGGGCAGTATGGGAACCACCACGTTGTGTGTGGCGGAAAAGTGGCGGATGATGTCCTTGAAATTGCTGAGTGCCCCGAACAGGCCGTGTAAAAGCAGCAGGTTTTCCTCGCCGACGCCCGTCTCGATGTATTTGAACTTACCTTCTTCTTGAATGTCGTATTTCATCGTGCTATGCTGCCGCTGCAGGACCTCCCGGGCACTGCCTTGAAAGCAAAAATAGCGTTTTTCGCGTCTTACCCTAATGCGGTGCGAAATCGCCGGGCCTGTCCGGAGGGTGCGAGCCGGCCCGATTTCCGGGGCGCATAGAGGCTAATAAAAATAGGGTTATCTTTGTTTTATTCAAAAATTCTGCCTTGCTTTGCGGGAGCCGAGCTGCCTCTTCTGAGGTGGTGATAAGCATCAATTCGTCGAAGCCTAAACGCACATATTTCATAATTTAAACTAACCAACATGCGTCTGATAGTACACCTTCTTGTACTGGTAATGGTGGCAGGTTCTTTCTCGGCCTGTGTGTCCAAGAAAAAGTACAACGAACTCGCGGCTGCCAAAGAGCAGACTGACCAAGCGCTCGCTGAAACCCAAGCACAGGTGAAGAACCTGGAAGAAATGAACATGCAGCTCAAAGAGGAGTTCGAGACTGAAAAGTCGAAAATGACCGAGCAGATCGAAGGGCTGCGCGCCGACCTCGAGGAATACGACAACAAAATGGCTGAAGTGCGCCGCAAGCTCGATCTTACCGAAGAGCAGCTGACCAAGATCAAGGACGAGCTCAACGGCATGTTCGCGGCCTACGAAGCCAGCGGACTGAAAATGGACCGCCGCGACGGACGCCTCTACCTCATGACGGATGAGGATCTGCAGTACCGCACCGGTTCTTCTCGCTTGTCCCGCGCCGAGCGCGATGCCCTCAAGGCCATGGCCGAAAAGATGAAGACCGATTCCAAGATCCGCGTTCTGGTTGAAGGCCATACCGACACCAAAAAGTACCCGGCTGATTCCGGAATGGACAACTGGCAACTGAGCGTGAACCGCGCCATGGGCGTAGTGCGCTACCTGATCAGCCAGGGTGTGGATCCCAGCCAGGTCGCCGCCATAGGTCGCGGCGAGTACATGCCTGCTGCCTCCAATGACTCTGCTGAGGGCCGTTCTCAAAATCGCCGCACGGTGATCCTGCCCGATGCCAACGTGGGGCCGCTGCTCGACGAAATGGAAGACTAATTCACGGTCGGAACGCCTAGCCGTTCTGATTGAAAGCCCGGAGCCGTTTGTCGGCTCCGGGCTTTCTCTTTTCAGGGAATCACCAATTGCGTGCGGTCCTGGCGGAGGGTGGTGAAGATGCCGATGGGTTGCCGGTCGCCGCTAACGTTCGACAAAATGGGGCTGGGCTGTGCAAACGGATTTCCGTTGCCCTGTTTTGCCTGGCTCAAGCTTTGCAGAAAGCGATAGTAGGCTTCTTCGATGTGGTAGAGCGTGGAGATCACCGTATCGCCCCGGCTAAAGTCGTAATCGGTGGAAAAAACCGCCTGTTCGGTGACCAGCACCTGGTCGTCTACGTTAATGTCGGCACTGGGCAGGCTGTCCAGGCTATTTTTATGGGCCAACCAGCGGTAGAAGTTGTTTTCCTCCGGCTTGTCCGAAAAGTAGCTCAGCACCCGAAAAAGGGTATCCTCTTCCAAGGGTTCCGCCACCAGGCTGTCCAGGCGGATTGCCGGCAGCATCCGGGTACTTCCCCTCACTTGCTGGCCGTCGCGCGCACGGATGAACAGCTGAAATTC
>JAJDFU010000253.1 GCA_020528935.1 Saprospiraceae bacterium
GTCGCATACCGCTTCCAAATGGGTTTGATTCAAGACTTAGCAACTCGTCAGCCCTTTGGTCGGAAAATTCATCGAATTTTCCAGGTCAAAACAAAGAGACGACATAACACCCCAACACCCCCAGGCTGTATAGCAACAATAAGCGCACGTCCGCATACCTGCTGAGTCCTACGCCAAAACGCCGGTACAGCAGAAGGATGAGCATGATCTTCTCGAAGGTAAAGGCGATCACAGTGGCCAGGGCAATGCCGGCCAATCCCATGGGCCCCACCAGGGCAAAACTGAGCCCGATATTGATCAGCAATTCCACTCCGGAAATAAATAGGATGGCCGTATTGGCCTGCAGGGCCATGAGTATGGTACGGGAAAAGATCAGCCGGCTGATCACGATGAGCAGGAAGAGGTTGAAGACCGGCACCGAGGCGGTAAAATCCCCGGAGAACAGCCAGGGGAACCACCAGCGGCTGGTGAGCAACAGGATCATGGTGACCGGAAAAAGCAGGTGAAAGAGCCAGCGCGACTGCCGCTTCATCTGGGCCAGGCCGGCGTCCCTGTCCTCCGACAGGATGGGCAGGAAGGCCGTGTTGAAAGCGCCGACCATAGCCAGGGAGAAAGGCAGCTCCCGGGCCCCGTACCGCCATATGGCAAACCGGCTTTGGTCGCCTTCAAAGGCATAGTTAACCAGCCAGCCGTCGAAGGTCTGCGCCAGACCGCCCAGCAAAGCGTAAGCAATAAGTGGGGCCGCCAGTACAAGCCATTGCTGCATCACCTTACGGTTCCAGCCCGGCCGGGCATGTCCGAACAGATAAGCCAGGAGCCAGGCGTGCTTGACCGCTCCCAGGGCCAGCAGCCCCACAAAGCTCCAGCGAAAATCCCAGCCCAGCCAGACCGGTGCGATGACCACTACCAGTTGCCCGACAAACGACAACAGTCCGAAGGCCACGATGCGCGGCGGCCGCTGATCCAGCTGAAAGAAGTGTTCCAGCAGGTAGGTGGGTACATTCAGCGCCAGATAGGCCGTGAAGAGGTCGTAATACGGCAGGGAATCGTTGGCGGTGAGAAAGGGGACGATGCGCCCCTCCCCGATCTGAAGCAGGCTCCACAGCAACAGGCTGAGCCCGGCGAACAAAACATAAGCCTGAAAGCGAAAGGCTGGCCGTTCGGCATCCGCCTGTTTGGGGTAGAGGGTGAGCATGCTTTGTATGAGGCCATCCAGCCAGAAAAACGACAGCGCATAGCCGATGAACAACAGCTGCTCGTAGGTACCAATGGCATCGGTGGCCAGGGCACTTTGCGCCAGCAGGATGGAAATGAGCAGGATGCTGCCCTGACGCAGCGCGTGAAACAGTTGAAGTGCCCCGACATTGGTGTGCAGCCCAAACCGGAAAAACCGACGGATCACGAGGGTTGTGGGCTGGTTTCTACAAACTCGACCCCGTAATTCCTGAGCTCGGTCAGAACGGGCTGGTATACCTCTTTGCGCACGGGGATCTGCAGGCCGGTGGAACGGATCTTTCCCAACATCACCAGCTTCACAAAAATACCGATGGGCAGGCCCACCAGTTTGGACATGGCCGTGTGGACGGCATCCTCGCCCTTGAGGATCATAGAGGATACCAATAGCTGGTGTTCCCCCTTCAGTTCGTATTCGAACTCGTGCTGCATGATCACCATGTCCTTGTCGTCGGGCCGGAGTTTCCACTTCCGGAGCAGCAGATCTTCCAGTATAACGGCGGGCGTAGCACTCGGCAGAGCGATCTTCTTTTTGCTGAACAGCCCGAGCCAATCCAGCTTGTGCATCACCTCGCTTTCCGCATCCTCACCCAGAAACTGAGCCACGCGATCCCGCACGGAGCCGGATTTGATCTTCGGGCTCAGGTAGGCCTCCACCAGTTCGTGATAGGTCAGGCTTTCGGAATCAACGATGGGGTAGCTGTTGTCCGTCAGGCCGATTCGCACCAGGGCGTCCCATGCGTCGCAAAAGCCCGGAGCGCGGATGGTACCGCGGAGGATGTTGGGAATGCCTTCCAGGCCGTAGGCCTCGCGATAAAGGAGTGAATCGCGGTTGGGGTACACCTCATACTTGCCCAGCCCCGGCACCTCGATGTGGCGGTAAGACTGAAAGATGCGATTGTAGGGAATGTATTTGAGCTTACCGTCCTGCAGGTATTGAGCCGTACCCTGACCGGCCAGCACCACGTTGCGGGGGTTCCAGCTGATCTTGTAATGCCAGGGGTTGTCGTCGCTTTCGGGCGCCACCAGGCCTCCAGTATAGGAGCGAAAAGCGGTCAGCCGCCCGCCTTGCTCGTGAATGGCATGGATCTTCTGCATGGCCGACATGTGATCGATGCCGGGGTCCAGGCCCATCTCGCCCATGAAGATGAGATCGCGCTGGCGCACCTCATCGCCCAGCAGATATAGGCTTTTGGACACGTAAGAGGCCGTGATGAGGTGTTTGTTGAGCTGAATGCAGTCCTTGGCCACTTCCAGATGCAGATGGGGCGGCAGCAGGGAGACGACTACATCGGCCCGGCCGATGAGGTCGCGCCGGTCGTTCACTTTTTGCACATCCAGCCAGGCGGCCTTGCCCTGCGGATGACCGGCCACCTTTTTCCTGGCCGTTGGCAGGTCGGCATCGGCCACTGTGACGGTCCAGTTGTGTTCCTTGGCCTGCTCCAATACGTATTCGATCAGCGCGGTGGCCTGTCCCTTTTACCCATCTGACCCTCCCCCCCAGCGCTCC
>JAJDFU010000077.1 GCA_020528935.1 Saprospiraceae bacterium
CCCCCGCGCTCACCGGTATGTCCCAGGAAGAGGTGCAGGACGCTCCCAAATTTGACGAAGTAGCCCGAAAGGGTGTGGAACTCACCGAACGCGCCAGTTTTGTAGCCCATAATGTGCGATTCGATTACGGTTTTCTGCGCGAGGAATTCCGCCGCCTGTGGTACACCTTTACCCGGCGGCAGCTGTGCACCGTGCGGCTGAGCCGGAAGGTCGTCCCCGGGCTGCCCAGTTACAGTCTGGGTCGCCTCATTCAGCACTTTCAGATCCCCGTGGATGGGCGCCATCGCGCCCTGGCCGATGCCCGGGCCACGGCCCGGCTGTTGGAGCGCATTCTGGCCGAGCAGCAAAGTGCTCAGCAGGTGAAGCAGATGGTCAATCTGGGCATCAGAGAATCGCGCTTGCCCAGGCACATCAGCCTGGCTATGCTGCACGAGATTCCGGAGGACTGCGGCCTGTACTACCTGCACGACCAGCAGGGTGAGGTAGTGTATGTAGGCAAGAGCATCAACATCAAAAAGCGCATTTTCGAGCATTTTGCCGATACTACGGCCAAGGGCAGCCTCATCCAGCGGCACGTACACCACGTCAGCTTCGAGCGCACGGGCAGTGAACTGTTGGCTCTTCTGCTGGAATCCGTGGAGATCAAACGCCTGAGCCCGTCCATCAACCGGGCGCAAAAGCTGCGCACTTTCCCATATGTCATCACCACCGTCAGAAACGCACAGGGTTATCTGACCTTCAAGGCCGAGCGGCTGAAGGTACGGGAGCGAGCCGGGCGGGAGATCCTCTGCGAACACAGCCGGCTGGCCGGGGCGCAGCGCAGACTGAAATACGTACTCCGGGAATACGGCCTGTGCAGCCGCCTGTGCGGCCTGGAGCCCGGCAAGCGGGGCCCCTGCTTTCAGTACCACCTCAAAAACTGTGCGGGCGCCTGCGCCGAAGAAGAACCGCCGGAAACCTACAACGAGCGGGCAGAAGCCGCGCAGGAATACCTGCGCACCATCTTTGCAGAAGACTTTTTCGTATTGGAGCCCGGGCGTCAGCCCGGCGAGCTGGCTGTGATCCGCGTGGAAGACAGTCGTATGAGCGGATATGGCTTTCTGGAAGAAAGCGACTGGAACGGCCGGGTGGAAAGCCTGGATGATGCGGTAAAACCCATTCAGAGTTCGGCCGAAACGACGCGGCTCATCCAGCGCTATCTGGAAAAACATCCGAAGACGCATTGCCTTCCGAAGCCGAGGGTGCTCGATTGAGCAAGGCTTCCATTTGCTGCTGCAAAGCCAAGGCTGCCCGCCGGGCGGCCGCGGCAAAATCCGGTCCGGAACCGGCGTAGAGAATGCCGCGGGATGAGTTGACCAGCAGCCCCACCTGATCGTTGAACCCGTGACGGCAAATGGCCTCCAGGCTGCCGCCCTGGGCACCCACGCCGGGTACCAGCAGAAAATGCCCGGGGGCAATCCGGCGGATATCGGCAAAGCGCTCGGGATGGGTGGCTCCAACCACGAACATGAGTTCGTCCCGGCCGGCCCAGCTCATGGCCTTGCGCATTACTTTCTCGTACAACGGCCGGCCTTCTTCCTGAAGCGTCTTTTGAAAATCATCGCTGCCGGGATTGGAGGTCAGGGCGAGCAGGATCACCCATTTTTGATCAAAGCCGAGAAAGGGCTTCACCGAATCCGCTCCCATGTAGGGAGCAACGGTGAGGGCATCGGCTCGCAGCTGCTCAAAGAAGGCCCGGGCGTACTGCCTGGAGGTATTTCCGATATCGCCCCGCTTGGCATCGGCAATGACGAAGTGGTCCGGGCCGATGTATCGAATGGTTTTTTCCAGAGCCATCCAACCCGCGCTGCCCTGGGCCTCGTAAAAGGCGAGATTGGGCTTGTAGGCTACGCAGAGGTCGCGCGTGGCGTCAATGATGGCCTGGTTGAAGGAGAAAACGGGATCGGCTTCCTGCCGAAGGTGATCGGGCAAGCGATCCGGATCGGTATCCAGGCCCACACAGAGAAAGGGTCGCCGCTGCAGGATGAGCCGGTGCAACTAGCTCAGGGTCATGCCTGCCAGCCTTTGATCGCTTCTTCCCCTCTGACTTCGGGGACGCCGTTGCGAAGGGCCTGCTCGATGTCGGCCTTCATCGTCATGACGGACATGCTGCAGTTTTGGCAGGTACCCAGCCATTTGACCTGAACGATATTTTCGTCGGTAAGGTCGACCACTTCCACATCGCCCCCATCAACGGCAAGGTGCGGCCGCACTTCTTCGAGGGCTGCATCAATCCGCTCCAGCAATTTTTCTTTTTCGCTCGCTATCATGCTTACATATTGACTTTCACAATCTGAGTGGGCGCCAGCATTTCGTTGCGGACGGCCACCTGCCGCAAGGTGTTTTGGGCAACCCGGCGAAACGCCTGTGCTGCCGGATTGTCTTCCTGGAGCACGATCGGTTTGCCCCGATCACCGCCCTCGCGCACGCCCTGTACGATGGGTACCTGGCCGAGCAGCATGGACTCGCTGACCTTGGCCAGCTTCCTGCCGCCGCCTTCGCCGAACAGAAAGTATTTGTTGTCGGGCAATTCCGCCGGGGTGAACCAGCTCATGTTTTCCACTACGCCCAATATGGGCACATCCACGGAAGGGAGCCGGAACATATTCATGGCTTTTACGGCATCGATGACCGCCACTTCCTGAGGGGTGGTGACCATGATGGCCCCCGTGACCGGCACGGTCTGCACAAGGGTGAGCTGGATGTCGCCGGTGCCGGGCGGCAGATCCACCACCAGGTAGTCCAGTTCGGGCCAGGTGCAATCCTGAAAAAACTGCTTGATGATGCCTGCCAGGCGAGGCCCCCGCAACACGACGGCCTGCTCGGGTTCTACAATGAAGCCAATGGACATCACAGCGAGGCCGTGGGCTTCCAGCGGCTGCAGACGCGGTTTGCCGTATACTTCCTGCACGGCAGGCCGCTGCCCTTGCAAGCCCAGCATGGTGGGGATGGAAGGACCGTACAGGTCGGCGTCCAACAGGCCCACCCGGGCGCCCAACTGATGCAGGCCCAGGGCCAGATTGGTAGCTACCGTGGATTTGCCTACGCCGCCCTTACCCGACGCTACGGCGAGGATGTTGTGTACGTGGGGCAGTACGGAATTGGACTGCTGCTGCGCCTGCTGGGTCTGGGCCTGCATGTGCACATGTACCTGGGCCGAGGGGAATACCTTCTGTACGGCTGCTATGCAGGCAAAATTGAGCTGCTGCTTGTATTGGCTGTCCATGGAGGGCAGCAATAGCGTAAACTGAACGGTATCCCCCTCTACCTGGAGGTCTTTCACGCGATTCATGGAGATCAGGTCGCGACCGGTATCGGGATCCATGACCTGACCCAGAACTTCCACTATGCGGGTCTTATCCATCAGAACAGATCGTGTCTTTAATTAGACAAATTCTAAGCTTTTGCAAAAGTAAGAACAAACGCGGGAAGGATTAGGTTTCTTCCCTCCCTGAATGGCTTTGGCGCCGGGCAATGGCAGCTGCTATTTAAAGCCCGAAAAACAAACTACATTTGCGATGCCATGCGAGTTTTCCACGATCTAGAGGAACTGCCCCCCTTCTACAATGCCGTGCTGACCATCGGTTCCTTCGATGGAGTGCACCATGGCCATCAAAAGATCATAGAACAGGTAAACGGACTGGCCCGGTCTATCGGGGGCGAAAGTGTACTGGTCACCTTTCACCCTCATCCGCGCCTCATCATCTATCCGCGCGACAAAAGCCTGAAGCTGCTCACCACCATAGAGGAGAAAACCCAGTTGTTGGAGCAATACGGACTGGACAACGTGGTGGTTGTGCCCTTTACCGTGGAGTTTTCCCAGCAATCCGCCGACGAGTACATCCAGAAGTTTCTGGTGGAGAAATTTCACCCTCGCTACATCGTGATCGGTTATGATCACCGGTTCGGCCTGGGCCGCCAGGGCGATGTCAATTACCTGAAATGGCACGGCCAGCAGTCCGGCTACGAGGTCGTCGTCATCGACAAACAAGAAGTGGAAGACATCGCAGTGAGCTCCACGCAGATCCGGCAGGCCCTGGACAACACGAATATCGGCCGGGCCAATCAACTGCTCGGCCACCCTTTTTTGCTTACCGGCACGGTCGTGCACGGGCAAAGCCTCGGCCGGCGACTGGGCTTTCCCACGGCCAATCTGGAGATCAAACAGCCTCACAAGCTCGTTCCGCCCAACGGCATCTATG
This sequence comes from Saprospiraceae bacterium, assembly GCA_020528935.1. Classification (GTDB taxonomy): domain Bacteria; phylum Bacteroidota; class Bacteroidia; order Chitinophagales; family Saprospiraceae; genus JAJDFU01. The sequence continues at coordinate 4,242 of JAJDFU010000077.1, forward strand.
CCGTGCGGGTCGTTTACCGGGGCGAGCGCTACGGCGGCATGCTGTACATAGGCGAGCGCCCCAGCCTGAAAGAACTGCTGGATCGCACCATCGAGGTGAACATCTTCGACTTCGACAAGGACATCTACGGCGATAAGATCCAGTTGGAGTTACTTCAATTTCTGCGGGAGGACGCCGCCTTCAACGGCCTGGAGGCCCTAAGCGCCCAGCTGACCGAGGACCGCCGGCAAGCCCGGCAGGTACTCCGCAACTTCCCGGAATCGAGCCCGGCGAAAAAAAAAAGCGCCGACAAACCTGAGGTGGCTATCGTCATCCTGAACTACAACGGCCTGGACTATCTGCGACAGTTTCTCCCCTCGGTGCTGGCAACCACCTATCCAAACTACCGGGTGATCGTAGCCGATAACGGCTCGCAGGACGGCTCGGTGGAATTCCTGCGCCGCCACTACCCGGAGCTGGCCCTGATCTCCATAACCGACAACCACGGCTTTGCCGGGGGCTACAACAGGGCCCTCAAGGAGGTCGTTTCGGATTATTACATCCTGCTCAATTCCGACGTCGAGGTCAGCCAGGACTGGCTGGACCCCCTCATCGAGCTGATGGAGAACGACAAGCGCGTAGCGGCCTGCCAGCCCAAGATCCGGGCATTCGACGAAAAATCCCGATTCGAATACGCCGGGGCAGCCGGCGGCTGGATGGATGCCCTGGGCTATCCCTTCTGCCGGGGGCGCATCTTTGCCTTTACCGAAGAGGATCGCGGCCAGTACGACGAGCGGCAGGAGATTTTCTGGGCCACGGGCGCGGCGCTCTGCATCCGCAGCCGCTTGTACCACGATATAGGCGGTTTCGACGAAGATTACTTTGCCCATACCGAGGAGATCGACCTGTGCTGGCGGTTGAAGCGGGCCGGCTACCGGATCATGGCCGAGCCGAGGTCCGTAGTGTACCACAAGGGAGGCGGTACCCTGCAGTACAACAGTCCGCGCAAGATCTACCTCAACTTCCGCAACAGTCTGTTCACCCTGGTGAAAAACGAACCGATGCGGCGGCTGTTCTGGCTTATCCCCCTGCGCATCGTACTGGACGTCCTGGCCGCAGGGCTCTTTCTCAGCAAGGGCTATTTTTCCCTCATCGGATCCATTGCCCGGGCACACCTGCACTTCTACCCCAGACTGGGCCGGCTGCACAAAAGGCGAAAGGAATATCAGGAACTGGTGGAGCGGGTGAGCATCCACCCCCAGCCCAACCTCGCCGGCCGCTACCCGGGCAGTATCGTCTGGCAGTTTTACGGCCGTGGCAAGCGCGCATTTTCCGACCTTTGAGGCATGAAGCCTGCCCTGCCTATCCTTTTCGAGGACGAGTATCTGGTGGTCGTGCATAAGCCGGCCGGGCTGCTGAGCGCGCCCGATCGCTTTGATGCCGGGCTGCCTCACCTCCGCAGCCTGCTGAAAGGCAGGTACGGGCCGCTTTATCTGGTACACCGGCTGGACCGGGATACCAGCGGCCTGATGGTGCTGGCCCGGAGCCCCGAGGTGCAGGCCGGCCTGAGCCGGCAATTCGAGCAGCGAAAAGTGAAGAAGATCTACTGGGCTCTGGTAGAAGGGCGCCCCGATGAAGAAGGCGGAGAAATCGACAAGCCCCTGGCTCCTCATCCCGGCAAGGCCGGCCGCATGGTCGTCAGCAGCAAAGGGAAAGAAGCGCGAAGCCGCTATCGGCTGCTCGAAGCCTTCTCCACGGCCAGCCTGCTGGAGGTCGAACTCCTCACCGGGCGGACCCATCAGATCCGGGTCCATCTGCAGGCCATCGGCCATCCCCTGTTGGTGGATCCGGTGTATGGTCACCGCGCAGCCTTCTGGCTCAGCGAACTCAAGGGCCGGCGGTACCGGCCCAACCGGCAAGGGGAAGAACGCCCGCTGCTGGCTCGCCAGAGCCTGCACGCCAGGCAGCTTGGATTTCGACATCCGCAAGGCGAGCGGGAGCTCCTGCTGGAAGCCGAGCTACCCAAAGACATGCGGGCCACCCTGAAGCAGCTCCGCAAATGGGGCCCCACGGGCTAAGACGCGGACAGGCCCCTCTGAAAGTGTATATTTGTGCGATCATTCAGCCTTAAGAAACAAGCCCTATGATCCAAGAATCGACCCGCATTCGATCCATCCTGGACCTCGAAAAGATCAAGACGCGATTTGCCGAGCAGGCCCAGTCCTACCAACAAGCCTCGCCCTTCCCCTTTGCCCGGTTCGACGACTTCCTGGAGCCGGAAGCCGCCCGCGCCGCCATGGGGGCCTTCCCCAAAGTAGAGGACGAGGGATGGATACACTACGTGCACGTCAATGAAAAAAAGCACGGCCTCAACAAGATGGACAGCATCCCGCCCTATCTGCAGGAAGTGATCCGGGCCCTCAACAGCGACGCCTTCGTGCAGTACCTCAGCCAGCTGACCGGCATTCCCGGCCTGAAAGCCGATCACAGCCTGGAGGGCGGTGGCCTGCACCAAAGTCAGCGCGGCGGCTACCTCAATATTCATGCCGACTTCACCGTACATCCCCACAAGCGCAACTGGCGCCGGCGCGTCAACCTGTTGCTGTACCTCAACGAAGGCTGGAAGCCCGAATACAAGGGCGACCTGGAGCTCTGGAGCCGCGACATGAAGGCCTGCGAGGCACGCATCAGCCCGGTCTTCAATCGCTGCGTGATCTTCAATACGGATGAGGACTCCTACCACGGCCTGCCCGAACCCATTGCCTGCCCCGAGGACATGACCCGCAAATCCATTGCCCTGTACTACTTCACCGAGGAGGACCATCGCCCCAAAAAGCGGGCCACCAACTACCGGGCCCGCCCCGGCGACGGCCTCAAGGCGGCCCTCATCTGGGCGGACAAGCAGATGGTGAACGTGTACAACACCCTGAAGGGCTGGCTGGGCATCAACGACGATTTTGTGAGCAAGGTATTGAACCGCCTCAGCGGCGGGAAAAAATAAAGCCCCGGCTACCGCCCGAACCCGATAATTTCAACCCATGCTGGCCAATCCCCGCCTTCGGTATTCCCTGTTGCTCGCTCTGCTGAGCGGCGCTTTTTTCATCTCCTTCAACGGCGGGGTGCACTTGTTCGATTGGGACGAGATCAACTTTGCGGAGATCAGTCGCGAAATGCTCATCACCCGGGAATATACCCGGGTATACGTCAATTTTGTGCCCTTCTGGGAAAAACCGCCCTTTTTCTTCTGGCTGCAGGCCGGTGCCATGGCCCTCTTCGGGGTGAACGAGTTTGCGGCCCGCTTTCCCAATGCGATCTGCGGCATCGTCACCATACTGTTGCTGTTCAACCTGGGCGCCCGCATGTACAGCATCCGCTTCGGCCTGCTCTGGGCGGGCATGTACATGGGTTCCATCCTGCCCTTCTTGTATTTCAAATCGGGGATCATCGATCCGTGGTTCAACCTCTTCATTTTCCTGGGCATCTACTACTTCATTTTGTTTTACTGGAAAAAGGAGCGCTTCCGGGGCATTTCGCTGAAGTATCCGGCATTGGTCTATCTGTTTCTGGGCGGCTTTTTTATCGGTATGGGGATACTCACCAAGGGACCGGTGGCCTACCTCAGCGCTGCACTCACTTTCTTCGCCTACTGGGT
>JAJDFU010000591.1 GCA_020528935.1 Saprospiraceae bacterium
TGGGTAGTTACCTTTGGCCTGGACAATGCATTGGACCCAACTTTGCGATCACAGCATGAATAATGCTTCGTGCCGTATTATCAACGGGATCCTGGCCGTTGCCCTTGCCGTATTGTACATCTTGTTTTTCAGCCAGGGCAAACCGGCCGCAGCCGAACCCGCTGAAGCCGTTTCCACCTCGCCGGCCGGCGCGCGCATCGCCTACATCAATGCCGACACCCTGGATGCCAAATACGAATGGCTGAAAGAGCAGAAAAGCGCTATCGAACAGCGAATGCGTTCCGCCGAAAAGAGTTTGAACGCCAAAAAGGAAAAGCTGATGAAGGATATGGCGGCCTTTCAAAAGCGCTACGAGAGCGGCACGGTAGCGCCGGCCGAACTGGAACAGGAGTACAACGCCCTGATGAAGCGGCAGCAGCAACTGGCCGACGAGGAAACCTACCTGGTCAATTCCCTGGCCGAAGAGCAGCAAAAGGCCATGAACGAGCTGATGACCACCCTGGAGGAAAAACTGCAAACCCTGCAAAGCGAACTGGGTTATGATTACATCCTCTCTTACTCCAAGGGAGGTGGTCAGGTGCTGCTGGCCAACGACAGCCTGGACGTGACCGAACGCGTGCTGAAACTGCTCAACGCCAGGGCCGAGCAGCAAGCACCTGCCGAAAACAAGTAAAACCCACACCGAGAAAAGACTATTGGCATGAAGATCCACAACTTTAGCGCCGGGCCGGCCATATTGCCGCAGGAGGTTTTCCGCGAAGCCGCCGAAGGGGTGCTCAACCTCAATGACTCGGGCCTTTCCGTGCTGGAAATCTCTCACCGCAGCAAGGCCTTTACCACCATTATACAGGAGGCCGAAGACCTGGTTCGCGAACTGCTCGACCTCCCCGAGCGCTACGAAGTGCTCTTCCTCACCGGCGGGGCCAGCTCACAATTCTTTATGACGGCCATGAACCTGCTGGATCCCGAGGATGTAGCGGCCTTCGTAGATACCGGCTCCTGGTCCACCAAGGCGATCAAGGAAGCCAGGCGCTTTGGCCAGGTGGAGGTGCTGGCTTCCTCCAAGGCGGACCAATACACTCACATTCCCAAGGGCTACGATGTGCCCGAACGAGCGCGCTACTTGCACATCACCAGCAACAACACCATTTTTGGTACGCAATACCAGGAGTGGCCGGATACCCCGGTGCCCATCGTATGCGATATGTCCAGCGATATTTTCAGTCGCCCCCTGCCGCTGCAGCGCTTTGGCCTCATCTACGCCGGTGCCCAGAAAAACCTGGGACCGGCCGGCGTAACCCTGGTGATCCTCGACCCGGACCTGTTGGGTACCGTGCGCGACCGCCTGCCCACCATGCTCGACTACCGCACCCACATCGAGCGCGACAGCATGTTCAACACCCCCCCGGTCTTTCCCATTTATGTAAGCATGCTCAATCTGCGCTGGATCAAGGCCCGGGGCGGCCTGAGCGCGATGCAGGAGCGGGCCCGGAAGCGCGCCGAGCTGCTGTATGCCGAGGTCGATCGCAACCCCCTCTTTTACGGGCCGGTAAACACAGAAGACCGCTCGCTGATGAATGCCGTGTTCGTAGCCGGGGATCCGGACCAACACCAGGAGGCCTTCCTGGAGGTTTGCGCCGATGCCGGCATCAATGGCATAAAAGGACACCGGTCCGTTGGGGGCTTCCGGGCAAGCATGTACAACGCCATGGAGCTGGACAGCGTGCAGTTGCTCGTGGACGTGATGCAGGACTTTGCCAAAAAACGCGGATGAGAAGCAGCCCGGGAAAAAGCAAACGCGAAACGGTTTCCTACGCCTTGCGCTGGGAAGGCCGGGATGTTCCGGTTCAGCTCATCCGGGAATCGCGCAAAACGGCTCGTATAGCGATCGGAAGCCGGAGTTTCCTCCTGCGGCTGCCGCATCGGCTGAGCGAGGCGCAGGTACGCGAAGCCAAAGCCTGGGCCGAAGAATGGATGGACCAACAGTTGCGCAGAGACCCCAGGCTCGCACAAAAGCTGTGCCGGCGCACCTACCGCAGCGGCCAATGGCTGGAACTGGCTACAGCCCGATACCAACTCCGGATCCGCCGGGAAGACCGCCGCGGCCTGTCCGGGCGCCTGCTGGACGATCAGCTGGAGCTTTACCTGCCCGCGGAGGCCCCCGATGAAGAAGTGGCGCGCCTGGTGAGCCGCCTGCTGGCCAGAGCGCATCTGCCGGAAGTGCGCGAGCGGGTGCACCGCTGGAACGACCGGCACTTTCAGCAGGCCATCGGTGAGGTAAAGCTGAAGTACACCCGAAGCCGGTGGGGCAGCTGCTCCAGCCGGCGGAACATCAACCTCAGTACCCGCCTTCTCTTCGCGCCCCAGCGCGTGCTGGATTACGTCATCGTGCACGAACTGGCCCATTTGGTGGAGATGAACCACTCTTCCCGCTTCTGGGCGCTCGTAGCGGAGGTGATGCCCGATTATCCCGAACAGGAACGGATGCTCAAGGCCCATCAGCACCTCTGGGATTTTTAACCCGGAAAAGGATAACCCGCCTGCCATGCCTTCGGCAGGAAATCCGGACGGCCAGGAATGCCAACCGAAAAAGGTCATTTCATCCTTGAGATCGTATCAGACGACAAAGGCCGGTAGCGCGCATCGCACTACCGGCCCCTGCAAATGAACTTTCCCCTGCCTATTCGGCCACGACCTCGAAGTTGACTTTCATATCCACCTCGGGATGCAGCTTGATCT
>JAJDFU010000467.1 GCA_020528935.1 Saprospiraceae bacterium
GACTGGGTATGTCTTACTCGGGGGTGTACCTGTGGGCGGGTGCTGTCGGTGATGCGTGATCCGTTCCCACTCCGGCGGGAGCCACACGCCCGAAGGCGCGGTCTATTTCGTTCGTGAGTGCTAGGCCAAGCGAGGGGGGGGCGGGGATCGACAAAGGCAGCTCTCCAAGGAGTTTGTGCGGGAATTGCTTATGGAACCCGGCTGCCGCGGCCTGGAGGGCCAGCGCATGCCCCGCATGCCCGATGCCTTTGTGGAGCAGGTCTCGGCCCGCTACATCGAATTGTATGAACGGCTGACGGGACGGCGGTTCGAGCGGGCGGCTACCGATGAGTTGGAACAGCGCATCTTCGACAACGTACTCCAATTCCTGAAGGCTCGCGCACCATCCAAACCGGCAAATTCTTAATTTCGAGTTCAGGAGAACCACCATGGCGTACAAACCCCTATGGTTGAGATGGATAGCCCGGGCCGACCGGGCTCTGGAATCGATCCGGCGGAAACTCTTTCACCCGCCGGGAGCCGATAGCAGTCGCCAGCTCCACATCGCTGCGTTTCGCGGATTCGCCAACACCCATTCAGCCTATCTGCAGGGCCGCATTCTGGTGCACAAGCCCTTGTTCGACCAATTGGAGTCCGGCTGGCGCAAAAACCTCATCAACAGCTTTCGCCGCTTCGAAAGTGATGAGATCCCCGAAGCGGTCGTTCGCATACAGGTTGGCGGCAACCGATTCGAATTGATTACGGACCGGGAGGGCTACTTCACCCTGGACCACCTGCTGCCCGAGGCCCTTCCTCAAAATGGATGCGCCTGGAAATCCGTGCGCATTCAGCTCACGCACGTGCCTGGCCGCAATGGCCTGGGAGCCCCGCCACAGGCCGAAAGCGAGGTGCTCCTCCCCCATCCCGAAAACCGCCTGGGCATCATTTCGGATATTGATGACACCCTGCTCCATACCGGCGTGGCCTCACCCCTGAAATGGCGCGTCATTTACTACACTTTTCTGATGAGCATCTCCCGGCGCCGACCGGTCGGCATCTCTGCCGATTTCTGTACGTCCCTCAGCCAGGGCGAGTCCTTTGTCCGGCCCGTTTTCTACGTATCCAACAGCCCCTGGAACATCTACGATCTGCTTCGGGATTTCCTGGCCTACAACGGCTTTCCCAAAGGGCCTATCCTGCTGCGCGATGCGGGTATTCCCTATCGCGATTATCCGCCCGGCTTCCCTACCCACAAAGATTTTACCATTGCCCGCATCCTGCAATCCTATCCGGCGATGCAGTTTGTGCTGGTGGGCGACAGCGGCGAAAAAGATGCCGAGATCTATCTGCGGATCGCCAAAAAATTTCCCGATCGCATACGGGCCATCCTCATACGCGACATCAACCACAACCGGCGCACGGCCCGCGTACGCCGCCTGCTCGACGAATCCCGGCCCGACATCCCACACACCATTTTCGACACCTACCGGGAAGCCCAGGACTTCCTGGCCCGCCACGGCATCATTTGAGCCACAACCCTTTTGCGGATACCCCGGGCCCTTCGCGCCTGGTTTACCCCCTTCAGCATGGCGCATTGGCCATCCACCCCCATTGACTGCGGCGCCGGAGCCATTGAACCCAGAGCCCAGTGCAAGGCCCATGCATAATCCGGGTTCGCTACGGCTCCCGGCGGCGCATTTCCCGGCGGCGCATGGGCATTTGATCGATGCGTTCGAAGATGGCCGGCCAGTCGGGCAAGCCACTGCCGCGGGCTTTCTCCGTGCCGTCCTTGCCGATGAGCAGCCAGCCGGCGCTCTTTTCCGGCAGCCGGTAGGCCGTGCGCAGGCGGCCGGCGAAGTCCACTGACAGGCTGCCTTTCGGTCCAAGCCCGCTTTTCTCCGACAAGTAGTACAAGACCAGATCTCGCTCCCCGATCCCTTCCCGGAACTTTGCGGCTTCTTTTTGCTGTCTTTCCAAAAACCGTTACTCGGGAACTGACCAGTGGAGAAGAATGCGATCCTTCCATCGGTGTTTTCCCAGGCTTTCTCGAGCGCTTTATGCCCCAGAAGTTTTATTTGCCCCTACCGCGCGCCCGATCATTGCCCCAAGTACACACCGTAACCGCAATCTAATTTTATGCATCGTTCTTTTTTATCGTGCAATCATCTCTATCTTCCTTTTGTTGACAAGAAAAGAAGGTCCGTGCAAAAGAGGGATTTCGCTATCAGCCCTGCATTTGCACTTCGGGTCATAGAACGCGCTTCACTTATGAAACCAATCGCTTTAGCCTGCTGCCTGTGGCTCGCTACCTGCCTGTATGCCGCAGCGCAAGAGAAGATTGAGCTATCGAAGTATTTCGACTGGTTCCAGCGAGAAGCCCAGGTGGACAAACTGTATGCCCACGAAGCCAATCTTTACGTCTTCAATCCCCAGGCGCCGCTCTTCAAGGGTCCCGATCTGAATGCGCCCGTACTTGCCCGGATGCGCACAGGCGACTGTATCATCAGCCTGCTGAAGGCGGAGAAGATGCAACTTCCCAGCCTGAGCCTGCGCGGCATGGAAGAACTGTGGTATCCGGTGCGACACCAGCTGCCCGATGGGCGCTGGGTGAGGGGCTGGATCTGGGGTGGCGACGTTGCCAAAGGCTGGCGCACCAAGGCCCTGGATGCCGACGGGCATCCGGAACCCTTGTTGCTGGGCCTATCGGCGAGCCGCAACCTGCACACCAACCAGATCGCCGGGAAGCTGAAAAATCATAA
>JAJDFU010000043.1 GCA_020528935.1 Saprospiraceae bacterium
GCATAGGGGGCATTGAACAGGGCTACCTCCACCCTGGGCATGGTGTATTCGAGGGCATCGCCGTCCACCCGGATAAACTGGTCGGCAGCATCCGGTGTGACGGGAGAACCCGGTCCCACCCTGGGGTCGAGAAAGGTTTGGAGCCCGACCTCCGAGCGCAGGGTAGTCTGTCCGTTCTCCTGGGCTTCCAGGAGCAGGGCCATCGCGCCCTGCGGCAGGGTATGCATTTCGAGCATGCCCGCATCGGCCAGGCGGAGCTGGGCTTTGGTAGTTTCCAAATGGCCGGCGATATACCTGGCGAGCAGCCCCGGCAGGCCGAGCTCCTCTACAGTGCCGGGTACTCGGCCGCGGCTGCCCTGCGCGCCTACATTTATCCAGGTGAGGTCCCGGGGGTGGCCTGTCTGCTCAAAGGCCTCCCGGATCGCCCAGAAAAAGACGGAGCACCGGGCATTGCCGGCCATGCCGCTGGAACCGACGCAGGCTCCGTCGGGGATATTTGTGGCCGCCTCCCGGGCCGTGATGAATTTCGGGGAACCGGTCGCCTTGGGGCGGTAGTCCAGGTCGCGCCTGGCCCAGGTCAGCCGCCAGCGGAGAATGTGAAAGATCAGGCCTGTTTTTTCGAAAATGCGCATCGCCCGAGGTTTTTTGGCAACAGCCGTGTTGCATTACATCGAAATGCTCCCTTTGCGGAACTCCGTGGAGCCGATGACGGCATTGATCACGTAGGGTATCCCACGGTCCATGCTCTCCATCGCTCTGTCCAGCGACTGCTCGAAGCCGGCCAGGCTTTCCACCCGCTCACCGGCACCACCAAAGGCTTCGGCAACCTTGTGGTAATCGGAGCGGGGCAGGGAAGTGGCCGTTGCGCTGCCCAGGATCGGCACCTGGTCCCGGGCGATCTGCTCCCACGAGCCGTTATTGCCGATGATGCCGCAGACCTTCATGCCGTATTTCCGAAAGGAGTCGAACTCCATGAGGCTGTAGGCGGCGCTGCCATCCCCGTAGATGATCCAGATGTAATCGTCGGGGTAGTGCAGGGCTGCCCCCAAGGCAAAGCCGCCGCCCACACCCAGGGTGCCGAATACGCCGGGATCCAGCCACGACAGGGGGCGCCGGGGCCGCAGGGTATAGGCCGAGGTGGCTGCAAAATCCCCGCCGTCCGCGATGAGGATGGATCGGTCGGGGATGCGCTCTTCCATGGCCAGGAAAAGTCCGACGGGATTGATGCCGTCTACCGGTTCGGCAGCGGTTTGCCGGATCTCGGTTTCCCGGGCCGCTTCCCGTTCCTGCAAGGTCTTCTTCCAGGCCGACCAGTCCGGAAAGGCAGGATTTTCGGCGGCCAGTGCGGTCAGAAAGGCAGCGGGATCGGCATGGACGGCCTGCTGCGGTTTGATGTTCTTGCGGAGCTCTTCCCGGCTCCGGTTGATGACGATCTTGCGGGCTTTCCGGTTCAGGTGGCTGCCGTAGTCCATGCGGAAGTCGACCGGAACGCCGCAAAGCAGGATGCAATCGGCTTCCCGGAGCGCCATTTTTCGCTTGTGGCGGTATTGGACCGCACTGGTTCGGCCGGCCAGGCCGCGGGCCATACCGCTGAGATAAACGGGGATGCCCAGTTGCCGGACGGCATCGGACAGCGCAGTAACGTGCCGGGGGTCCATCATAGCGCCGCTGCTCAGGACGGCGACCGGTCGTTGGGCCTTGGACAGGTCCCGGATCACGGCCTTCAATTCCTTGCCCGTAAAGGCTGGTATCCTGGGTGCGTCGCGTTCCGGCAGCCGGAAGGATCGCATGCCCGCAAAGAGGCCGTTGACATGGCGCTGAATATACCATTGGACCGCTTTTTCGCCCAGGCCGGCAGCCGGTTTTTGCTTTTTGCCGTACCACTCCCGCACGGTCGCTTCCGGATAGAGGAGGTCAGCCGGAAATTCCAGGAATACCGGTCCGGGCACACCGCTTTGGGCGATGTGGAGGGCCTTGGTGAGGGCCGGGGCGATCTCCCGGAGCCGCTTCACCCGGTGTGCCCATTTGACGTGCGGCCGCACCAGGGCCATCTGGTCAATATCCTGGAGGGCACCTCGCCGGCGCAGCAGGGTAGCGGTAGCCCCTCCGATCAGCAGTACGGGCGATTGGGCCATTTGGGCGTTCTTTAAGGCCGTGATCGCATTGGTCACGCCGGGGCCGGCAGTCACCAGGGCTATGCCCGGCAGTCCCAAAAGCCGGGCCGAGGCATCGGCAGCAAACAGGGCCGAGGCCTCATCCCGCACGTCGATCACGTTCAGCCCGATCTGCTCGGCTTCCACATAAATGGGTGCGATATGCCCCCCGCAAAGGGTGAAAAGGTGTGGAATGCCGTGCTTGTGAAGTACCTGCGCTATGATTTGACCTCCGTTCATCAGGTGCGATTTTGCCAACTTGGAATTATCACCTTGAAGTACGCGAATTTGACGAACAAAAGAATTGCCTTTTGTCAACTTCCGGCCCCGCGCCTATGCCTGGTGCAGGCCTGTTTCATGGCTGCGACAGCTTCCGTCTGCTTCCGATGCCAGGCAGTTTGAAGGCCAAAAGCCGGGTTTGTTGCCGGTTAAAGCTATCCATTCAGGGGTTCGCGTCGCAACGCCTCCATTGCCTCCCGTCTCGCTTCGGCGGCCTGTTGGTCCTGCAGGCGCAGGGGCGGGGCGGCCCGTTCGTTGCAATCGGTGATGCCGCAGCGCTCGCAGGTAGTGTGCACCAGGC